>JAERSX010000283.1 GCA_016845285.1 Deltaproteobacteria bacterium
GGTAGACGCTGTGGAGCCCATCGCCCGTCCCCCGGTGGAGCTTGTCCACCGCGAAGCTGCTCTGGCCACGGGCGGTGCCGTCGCCCTCGAAGAACCAGACCTCTGCGGACTTCTTGTCGTCTGCCAAGGCGAAGACCGCGAACCGCTGCGTGTGATCGCCCACCACGAGCATGGCGGTCCCACCCTTCGACACCTCGTCGACCAACAGCGTGTGGGCCGTGGCGCCCGTCTCCAGATCGAGGGTGCTCATGCCCACAGCGCTGACCACCGAGGTGAGCAGCCGGACGTTGCCTCCGACCTCCTGGACCGATGCGAAGGTGGTGCCACCGCCCACGAGCTCGAAGTCTGGGCCGAGGCCCACGCCCCCGAAGCCGACGACGACCTTGGTGTCCACCTTGGGCTGTGGCGGCTCGATGCCCTGGGCCCAGACCTCGCCGAGCTGCGCGTCGTAGCGACGGACCGCGAGCGTGCTGGCAAAGGGCCCGTCGGGGGCCACGACCACAAGACCACCTTGGGCGAGCGGCAAGGCGAGGCCGCTCGATGCTGCGGCCAGGGGCATCTTGACCGCGGCCTCTGCCACGACCTCACCAGCCAGGGCGGGGCCCGCGAGAGCGACTCCCAGGATGCTGATCGGCAGAATGCGCAACATGGGTGCTCCGACCGGGTAATGGCAGCCCCCTAAGACGGCGCGAACCGCGCCACACGCGGAGACGACATGTCGAGCATCGTGGTCCACCACCTCGAGAGATCACGCTCCCACCGGGTTCTCTGGCTGCTGGAAGAGCTGGAGCTGGACTACGAACTGGAGATCTACGCCCGGGATCCACGGACCATGCGGGCCCCCCCGGAGCTCTCCGAGGTTCATCCCTTGGGCCGCTCCCCCACCGTGGTGGTCGACGGAGAAGTGCTGGCCGAGTCAGGTGCCATCCTGGAGTTCTTCACGAGCCGCCAAGGCTCCCTCAGGCCCGGACCCGACGAGCCGGAGGCCCAGCGCTTCCGCTTCTGGATGCACTACGCCGAGGGCTCGGTGATGCCACCGCTGCTCGTCGCCCTCATTCTCAGCCAGATCCGGACCGCCAAGGTGCCCTTCTTCGTCAAGCCCATCGCCAAGCAGATCGCGAGCAAGGTCCACAAGGCCTACTCCGGGCCCGAGATCCAGCGTCACTTCAACTACATCGAGTCCGAGCTGGCCAACCGCACCTGGTTCCTGGGTGACCACTTCAGCGCCGCCGACATCCAGATGAGCTACCCCCTGGAGTCCGGCCTCACGCGCGGTCGCCTCGGGGATCTCCCCCACATCGAGGCGTGGCTGGAGCGAGCACGAGCCCGGCCCGCGTACCAGCGGGCCGTCGACAGAGGTGGTCCCAACACCATGCCGGGAGCCGAAAGGTAGCTGCCAGGCGGTACACTGCCGGGGTGTCTGGCCTCAGGATCGGCGCCTACTACTGGGACGAGCCCCTGGCGAAGGGGGGCATGGGCGCGGTCTGGCGTGGTCGTCACCGCCACACGGGCACCCCCGTCGCCCTGAAGGTGCTCTTGGCGGAAGCTGTCCGCGACCCCTGGTATCGGCGTGCCTTCAGCCACGAGATCCGCGCGGTCGCAGCCCTCGACCACCCAGCGGTGGTGCGTGTCTTTGACCGGGGCAGCATCCCGAGCACCCCTCCGGCACAGGAGGCCGGCCTCACCGGAGGGAGTCCATTCCTGGTCATGGAGCTCCTCCAAGGCGGCACGCTCCGCCCCTTGCTCGGACGACTCCCATGGCCGCAGCTACGCTGGACCCTGTTGCGGATCCTGGACGGACTGGCCCATGCCCACGCCCACGGCGTGCTCCACAGGGACATCAAGCCGGCCAACCTGCTGCTCAACAGATCCCGCACGCGGGTCGTCCTGACCGACTTCGGCATCGCACGTCCCCGAACCCTCGAGGCTGCGGCGCCCACAGATGACTGGGTGGTGGGCACGCCCACCTACATGGCACCGGAGCAGGCCCGCGGTCGCTGGCGCGATCAGGGGCCCTGGACCGACCTCTACGCCCTGGGCTGCCTGGCCTGGGCCCTGCTCACTGGACGCCCGCCGCGGAGCGGAGCGGAGCTGGAGTCCGACCCAACCTTGCGACAGCGGCCGCTGCCGCAGCTCCTACCCACACACCCCGCGCCCGATGGACTCGGGAGCTGGCTGAGGAAGATGCTGGCGACGGCACCCCGGGCCCGCTTCCAGCGGGCACCCGACGCAGCCTGGGAGCTGTCTCGGCTCGCCGAGCCCGAGACCACGACCATCACACCCGTCCAGAGCCACCTGGTCACGCAGTCACCCGCCATGGTCCGGCTGAGGGGCCCCAGGAGCACCGGCTTGGTTCCCGACCTCGGCGCCGGCCCCACCCGCCAGCCGCCGGAGCGGTGGACACCGGACGTCGCCACACAGTCCGTGGAGCTCTCCGGCGAGGCGCCGGCGCTGGTTGGGCTGCGTCGCATGCCGCTGCTGGGCCGAGAGTCACTTCAAGACACGCTGTGGCAACAGCTGATCCTGGCGATCATGGATCGTCAGCCTCGGGCGGTGGTGGTCCGTGGCGCTCCCGGACTCGGCCGCACCACCCTGCTGGAGTGGGTCGGGCACCGGGTCGGCGAGCTCGGTGTGGCCGAGGCCATCAGCGTGGCGCAGGTGCCGAGCTCCGAGGCTCACGAGGCGGCACCTGGCAGCCGCCTTGCCCACGCCCTGGGCCAGCTCTTCCGCTGCGCCGACATGCCCGTCGAGCGGGCACGTCGGCAACTGGACCGCGCCCTGGAGGGGCTGCCGAGTCTCTCACTGACGTCTACCGAGCTCGACGGCCTCTCACGCATCTTCGGCCAGCTCGGTCCAGAGAGGACCGCCTCCCGACCGCCACCGTTCCCGTCCCCACAGGCCAGGCACGCCACCCTTCGCCGCCTGCTCCAAGCCATGGCCGAGCTCCGTCCCCGCGTGCTGCTCCTCGACGACGCCCACGAGGACCCAGACGGGATCACCCTGGCCCGTCGCCTCATGCAGCGCTCAGATGGGCCGCTGCTCATGGTCCTGAGCGCACCCGAGAGCATCCGGCCCGCCGTCGAGGAGAGGTTCGCAAGGCTCGTCGGTGAGACCAGTGCCACCACCCTCACCCTGACCCCCCTGGACGACGCCGTCCTCGCCCAGGCCCTCGACCAGCTCCTGCGACTCGATCCCGCTCTCCGTGAGCAGGTCCTTCGGCACGCGAGGGGCAACCCGCAGCTCGCCACCACCACCGTCCGAGCGTGGCGCGCGTGGCGTCTCCTGGTGCGAGGCCGCCGGGGCCCCCTTCTCAACCGGCCTGGGCCACCGCCGCTGCCCGACGACATCGCGGCGGCCTGGCGCGCCCGCTTGGACCGCTTCCTCACCGCGGCCGACCCTTCGGTGGGGCTCGCGCTCGAGCTCGCCGCCCACATGGGCGAGGGCGTGCGGTCACAGGCCTGGCGGAGCGCCTGTGCCGCAGGTGGGTTCGAGCTGGTCGACAGCCTCGAAGACGCCCTCCTCGACACCGGCTTGGGCATGGCGAGTGGTGACGGCCCCGCCTCCGGCTGGCACTTCGCCCATCCCGCCCTGGTGAGTGCACTTCAGACACGGGCTGCGGCGGGTGGACGCTCCGCCGACCACCACAAGGCCCTCCTCAGCACCGACTCGCGGCGGGGCCCCACCGCTCTGGAGCAACGCGCCCATCACCACCACGGGGCTGGCGAGCTGGATGTCGCCGTCGACTGCATGCGACGGGCCGTGCTCGCGTGGCGCACCCGCGGCGAGTACTCCCACGCCGGCGCACTCCTCGATCGATGGCAGAACTGGTTGCGCACCTCGAGCGTGGCCGAGAACAACCCCGCTTGGGGGCGCCTGGCCTTGGAGCGCGCCGAGTGGACCCACATGCGTGGCAACCGACGAGTCGCCCTGTCCACCGCTCGTGATGCCCTCGATGCAGCCCGTTCGCAGGGTTGGCCCCTCCTCGAGGCAGTGGCCATGCGGGTCGTCGGCACCTTGGAGAGGAGCGGCCATCCCGAGGCGCCGGGCCATCTCCTCCTCGCGCGGTCGGTGGCGATGCTCGAAGAGCTGGACCCTCGCCCATCGCCGGACTCCGAGCGGCGCCGAGAGCTGGGGCTGGCGCGGGTCCGCCTGGCGTCCAGCTACAGACGAATGGGACAGCACGACCGCAGCCACGCCCTCTGCATCGCGGCCCTGTCGGACTTCGAGGCAGCACAGGAGCCCCGCCTGCAAGGCTTCGCCGCGCTCAACCTCGGCCGAGCTGCCCTCAGCCTGGGGTCGCGCGAGGAAGGCGAACGGTGGCTGGAGACGGCTCAGACGATCTACGCCGAGGCCGGCGACCACCAGATGGCCGCTGTGTCCGAGGCCGAGCTGGCAGACCTGGCCCGAAAGGAAGGCCGCCTCGACGACGCCCAGCCCGCCTTCGAGCACGCACGAAGCGTCATCCAGGCCGCCGGCCGGCCAGCATGGATTCCACTGCTGCACCTCACGCTCATCGACCTCGCTCGCGAGAACTGGGAAGCGGCCCGCCTCCGCACCGAGCAGATGCTGCCTGCGCTGAGGCGAAGCGGCGAGCAGGTCTACGCCAGCTACGCCATCGCCCTGCATCTGGTGGCTGTTGCCCGGCTTCAGAGGTGGGACGAGGTGGCCGTCGACTGCGACCTGCTGGAGCCCAGCCTCCAAGATCGAGGAGCCCAGGACTTCGAGGTATTCGAGCTTCTCGCCGGCATCGCCCTGGCGGCCCGGGAGAGGGAGGACCTGCCCCTCGCGCGCCGCATCCGCAGACTGGCGGTGAAGATGCGGCCACCGGACCCCACGTAGGAGAGCACGCCCACGCCCACCAGCACGGCCCTCAGCTCATGGGCCTCAGGGGCGGGATCCGGTAGGCTCCCCCTCCGTCGCAACCGGAGCTCACGCACTGCTCACGCCGTCTCTGCTGCTGTTCAGCTCGGTGGCCATCGCCGCGGAAGCTCCCGGAGAGGACTCCGACCGGCTGCGCTGGCGGGCTGCTGGCCTGCCCTACCTCAGTGGCAATGCCAGCGACGGCCTCGGCGTGGGCATGGCGGCTGAGGCCTTCGCCCGGCCCCGCGGAGCAGACGACGGCTACCACCTGAAGGTCGGCCCCTACTGGTACACCTCGCTGTCGCGTGCCTATGTCTCGTGGGGCGTGCCCTTCGAGGACCTCCGCGCGCCCATCGACATCATCGGTCGCCTCGGCTACCGAGGCTGGGACAACCTCCTGTATGCCGGAGTCGGTGGCCGGAGCGTGTCGGTCGACCACGGCGAGACCGAGGGCGGCAATGGCCTCAGCATGCCCTTCGGAACGGTCACCCTGGCCCGCCCCGTCGACGGCACGTCGCGATCCCTCTACGGCGGCGTCTACGCTCGCCTGGGCAGGGGCGACCCCGAGCCGGGCGGCCTCCGGGACCGAGAGGCCCCCCCGGGCGGGCGCGGCGGCTTCTACGGAGATGCCTTCGGGGGCGTGTACTGGAACGACACCGACCGCTGGCCCCTCCCCACCCAAGGCCTGAAGGCCGAGGCCGATGTGCGTCTGGGATTGTCTGGCGTGAGCCGCAGCCTCGATGAGTTCCACCCAGTGGTGGGGGTCCACGGCGAGATCATCCGATGGTGGCGGCTCGGCACTCCGAGCCTGGTGCTGGGCGCGCGGGCCTTGCTGGATGCCACGGCGGGCCCCCGCCCCTACTTCGACCTCGACGTCGTCGGCGGACGGGAGCGAGACGAGCTGGGCTTCGACCAGGCCCTGTCCGGCCACGGGCCGTCGCGCAGTCG
>JAERSX010000284.1 GCA_016845285.1 Deltaproteobacteria bacterium
GGCCTCGACCTGCGCCCGCAGCGGCGCCACAGCCTCTCCCGAGCCCCGAGGTCGTTCGTGATCGCGCTCTTGTACCGCTTCGCCGGCCTGGGAATGGTGGCGCTGAAGGTGGCCATGCTGGTGGACGCCCTGCGGCATGGCCTGCGCGGCGTCTGGCTGACGGTGATCATCTTCGCGCCCTTCGGCGAGGTCATCTACCTGTTCATGGTGCTGCTGCCTCGGCGTCGTGAGCGCCTGGCGCAGTCCGGCCCCACCGGGCGTGTCGACGGTGGGAACCAGCTCCTGGCCTTCCGAGGTGGCGACTTCCAGCGGGGGCGCGAGCTCCTCGATGAAGGCGATCACGCCGGTGCGGTCGAGGTCTTCGAGGCGCTCATCGAGCGAGCTCCTGACGATGCGAGGGTCCACATGGGATTGGGCCAGGCGCTCGTGGGCTTGGGTCGACACGAGGAGGCGGTGCCCTACCTCGAGGAGTTCCTGGCGCGCGACCCGGACACGAGCGATCACATCGTCCGTGTCGCCCTCGCCGATGCCCTGGTGGCGTTGGAGCGGGGGGACGAGGCCGTGGACGTGCTGGGCGATCTCGTGACCCGCTCGAAGCACCCCGAGCACCGCTACCAGCTGGCCCGTCAGCTCCATGCCCAGGGCCGGGATCCCGAGGCCAGAGAGGAGCTGGAGCGGCTCTTCGACGGGGTGGAGCGCGCCACCCCCGACCGTCAGGCCGAGGTCGCGGAGTGGGTGCGCCTCGCGCGTGCCCTGTCCGAGGAGCTCGAGGTGGGCGGCTGAGACGCGGCGGCCTGGCCTCGGGTCAGCCCGCCTTGAAGCTCAGGACGATGACCTGGTCGTCGTCGTGGTCGTCGGTCTTGCGCGGGTCCATGGGGACGGGCGTGTCGAAGTCGCTCATGGCACTCGGCGACAGGCATCGGTGCAGGTGGCTGCTCAGGGCCTCGAAGGTCCCGGGTCGCGTCGGAAGCCCATCACGAGCAGCCTCGGGAGCCCGTCTTCCAAGGGCTCCTCGACCTCGCAGACCTGGAAGCCGCTCGCTCGCGCCGCGGCCACGTAGTCGGCGAAGCCGTGGATGAAGCACTCCGGTGAGTGGCTGCGGCCCTGCGCGTCCTCGAAGCGGGCCTTGGAGCCTCGTCGCTGTCTGGCGGGATGCAGCTCGCTCGTCCAGAGCCACCCGCCGGGACGAAGCACACGCGCCGCCTCGGCGAACACCACCGCCAGCTCTTCGATGTGCTCCAGCACCAGGCTCGCGGTCACCACATCGACGGATGCGTCTGCCGTTGGCCAGGGGGCGCCGAGCTCGATGAGCTCGAGGCGGACCGTGGCCGGCAGCTCCCGAGCCCTGGCGATGGCGAGCATGGCCTCGGAGATGTCGATCCCCAGGACCGAGCGGGCCACCTGGGCGAAGCCCTGCGTGTTCTTTGCCGTGCCACACCCGAGCTCGAGGAGGTCCAGCCCGGTGAAGCGAGGACAGAGTCTGTTCATCACCTCACGATCCGCGTCACGCGTGGCGTTGGGCGTGTGGTCGTAGCTCTCGGCCCAGGCTGCGTAGATCGCGGTCGTGCTCGGCATGGGGCTGCCTATGGTCCCTGCTTGCCGCCGGAAAGAGCGAGAGGTCATGAGGACCGAGCGGCGTGTGTGACCATCGTCTGGCACTGCGCTAGGTTGCGTCGCACTGGGGGAGCATGCCCATGCCAGAACAGACGCCGGAGGCCCTCCACGCCGCCTTCGCCGAAGACGGCTGGACCGACGCCGAGCTGCGCGCCTACATCGACGCCATCATCGCGTCGCCCGATCCCAGGGCCCACCTCGGAGACCTCGAGGCGGCGGTCCTCGCTCCCACGCTCCCCGCCGACCCCCACCGAGACCCCCGCTTCTACGAGGTGTTGGCCTGGTACCTCGACCAGAAGACCGCGGCGGGCGCCAATGGCCAGCTGAGCCTCGCCGAGGTCCGAGACCTGTTGGTGAACCAGGGTCGGGCCTACCTGAGCCAGGCCCTCGATCCTGCGCAGGCCACGTCGCGGCTCCAGAGCTGGAAGATGATCCAGAAGCTGCGGCTGCTCGAGGCGGAGATCGTCGCGCGTGCCGAGGCGGGGGAGGGCGCCTGGTACCCCTACCGGCCGCGTCAGATGGCTGCCATCGACCAGGACAGTGACTGGAACGCGGCCAACACGGTCGACTCTCGTGCCGAGTTCGAGGCCCGCGTGCTGCGTGGCTCCGAGCTCCAGCCCGTGCTCGTGAAGTTCGGCCTCACCTACTGCGCCCACTGCCTGCTCCTCGAACACCTGGGTGCGGTGCCCGCCGTGGCCCGCCGCTACGCCGGCGCCCTCGATGTGGTGAAGCTGTGGTGGAACCCCCACGACCCGGCCATGGCGGAGATCACAGCGGTGGCGCGTGAGCAGGGCGTCACCAGCTCGCCGTGGTTCACCGTGTACCGGGACGGTCAGCCTGTGCGATCAGGCTACGGCTTTCCCGACGAGAACGGCGAAGGGCTGGAGGCGTTGCTCGCGGGCATCGTGGCCTGAGCGACTACCGCCTCGCTGGGCGAAGGATAGGGGTGCTCTGCCTGGAGGCACCATGCGCGAGCTCGACGTCGAGCGCACCGTCCGCATCCTCAATCACATCCTCGAGTACGAGCTGGCGGGTGTGGTTCGCTACACGCACTACTCGCTGATGGTCATCGGGCCATACCGGCAGCCCATCGTGACCTTCCTCAAGGAACAGGCGCTGGAGTCGCTCACCCACGCTGAGCAGGCCGGCGAGCTGATCACGGGCCTCGAGGGGCACCCATCACTCGAGATCGCCCGCATCGAGGAGTCCCACAAGCACGACCTGCGCGCCATCCTCGAGGAGTCCTTGCACCATGAACAGACCGCTCTGAGCCTCTACAAAGACCTGCTCGATGTGGTCCAGGACGCCAGCGTCTACCTCGAGGAGTACACCCGCGGGCAGATCGGGGCCGAGGAACAGCACGTCATCGAGCTGAAGAAGATGTTGCGCGACTACGGGACCTGAGAGCGCGCGGTGGATCGACCTCGGGTGTTCGTGTGCAAGGGGAGCGCCTGTCGCGAAGACAAGAGGGCCCTGAGACGGCTCCTTGGGGAGCTCGAAGGGGTCGCGCGGATCAAGCGTGTGAAGTGCCAGAAGATCTGTGACGGACCGGTCGTGGGCACGAAGGTCGACGGTACCTTGGAGTGGTTCGACGAGATCGACTCCCGCAAGAGGCGGCTCGCGCTGCTCGACCTGCTTCGCACCGGCGACATGGGCTGGCGTCTGAGAAAGCGGCGGAACGAGAAGCGGCGGGGCCGCCGTCGACGCTGAAGGTCTGCATGCAGGTCATCACAACCCAGAGGAAGATCGTCCATGGCAGAACAGCGTCGCGAGGTGTCCCGGGATGGTGGGAAGACGCGCTGGCTGGTCGTCCTGGGGAAGCTCGCCGCCACGCTGGCCCTCACGGTGATCAGCCTGTCGGCGGTGGGCATCGCATGGCTGGATGAGCCCCTTCCAGACGGCATCGCCGACGCCGGCGCCGATGCGCTGGCTGCTCGAATGGTGGCCTCGGTCGGCGCGGAGGCTTGGGAGCGGACCGCCGTGGTCACCTGGACCTATGCGGATCGCTACACCCATCTCTGGGACCGGGAGCGACACATCGTGCGGGTCCGAAAGGGAGCGTGGGAGGCCCAGGTAGACCTCGCGAGCCGGGCGGGCGTCGCCTTCGAAGATGGCGTCTCGCTGGAGGGTGTGGACCGAGAGGAGGCTGTGGCGGAAGGCTACGCCGCATGGGCCAACGACAGCTTCTGGCTCCAGGCCCCCGGCAAGGCCTTCGACGGGGGCACCACCCGGTCCCGCGTGGCCCTGTCCGATGGCAGCGAGGCGCTGCTCGTGACCTATGCCTCGGGCGGTGTCACCCCGGGCGACGCCTACCTGTGGCATCTCGACGATTCGGGCCGGCCGGTCTCCTGGCAGATGTGGGTCTCCATCATCCCCATCGGCGGCCTCGCGGCCTCCTGGGAAGGTTGGGTCCAGCTACCGACGGGAGCCTGGGTCTCGACCCTGCACGCTGTCGGGCCCGTGGAGATCGCGGTGACCGATCTGGACGGTGCCGAGAGCCTCGCGGAGCTCGAGGCCGGACCCGATCCCTTTGCGGCCTTGGTGGAGAGTCTTGGCCGGTAGATGCGGGCGCCAGACCCTTGGGTTGTGATGTAGTTGTCCCACCCCTTGAGATGTGCGGTACAGGATCCGTACCGGGGACGACGACTCCCCAATTTCTGACGGCGACGTGCGTGGAGGCGGCGCCGACCGAGGTCCGTATGCGGCGACCCTCCCTCCTGATCGTGTCTCTCCTGGCCACCGCTTCGGCGTGTGCGGGGGAGGCGGCCGAGGGTGTCGAGGCCGGGCTGGCGACCGGAGACGGTGCTGGATCCGGCTCGGAGGCTCCGCCGCAGGCGGCCCAGCTGGACATGGGCCAAGTGGACGCCCTCGCCGGCTCCACCGACCCTTCCTTCGCAGCAGAGCCGAGCGAACGGGAGGATGCCCCCTATGGCAGAGAGCTCCTGCAGAACGGTGGCTTCGAGCTCGGCAGCCTGCAGGGCTGGGCCGACGACGGCCTTCCCTGCGAGCTCTCCATGGGGGACTCGCTGATCGGAGCGGCGGAGGGCGACTACTACGTGTGGGGCGGGGAGCAGGCCGAAGACTGCTGGTTGGCCCAGCATCTCGATCTGGTCTCGCTGGGATTCTCACCCGATGTCATCGACGCTGGCGTGGTGGGCGTCGACGCCGACATCTGGCTCTCGGGTCTCCATCCGGCCGGGCCCCTCGACGACCATGCCCGCCTTCAGGTCGCCTACCTCGACGCCCACGGGGTCGAGCTCGGCTGGCTGTCCACGCTCATCGGTGGTGGCGAGTCTTGGGTGGACCGGGAGGCCGGCGGTCTCCTTCCCGTGGGCACCCGTGCCCTCGAGGTCTCCATCCACGCCACCCATCTCCGTGGAGAAGACAACGACGCCATGGCCGATGGCCTGAGCCTGCAGCTGCAGCCGCGGGATCCGGCGCCCACGCGGGTGAGCCTCCAGCCCATGTTGCAGGACTTCCGCACCGACGGCATGCGGCTGCTGTGGGAGAGCGACGGCAACCGAGCCGAGCACGGCCTGAGCTGGGGCTCCAGCGAGGACGCCCTGACCGAGAGCAGCACCCTGGTTCACACCGTCCAGATCGACGAAGCCCACTTCGTCCACGTCGCGAGCGTCGAGGGGCTCGAGGCAGACCAAGAGGTCTTCTACCAGGTCTGGAG
>JAERSX010000285.1 GCA_016845285.1 Deltaproteobacteria bacterium
CCCTTCGACCCCACGCTCCAGACCGAGGTGCTGGGCCCCCATGGCCAGCGCTGGCCCCTCCGGACCGCCGCGCTGCAGGGCATGCGCGCACAGCGAGACGCCGACGGCGACGTGAGCGGCGTGAGCGAGGCGCTGGTGAGCGAGGCTGGCAGCGCCAAGCCACCCCAGTGGCTCCTCCACCTCCGCGGGGCCGAGCTGGGCCTCGACCGCTTCGAGGGCGTCGACGACCCGGCCTTTGCCTCCGTCCCCGAGACCATGGCCACGAGCCCCTCGAGCACCACCGTGGCCTTGGCCGGCGACCTGGCCCTCGAACGCTCCGGTGAGGACGTCGTCTGGGACCTTCGGTACCGCACCTCCTACGAGACCCTCGCCATCGATGGCAGCCGCGACGAGGTGGCCGACGACTGGCAGCTCAGCACGTCGCTCACCCTGCCTGTGGTGGGCTTTCCGGTGGTGGGCTCCCGCCACTGGGATCCCTACACCGAGGTTCGCTTCGACTCCGAGTACTCGCCCGTCGACGCCACCAGCGGCACCACCACCACCGTGCAGTCCGACCTCTCGCTGGCCGCCGGCCTGTCTGCCCAGGCTGGCGGTCCTCTCGACCTCCTGCGCGTGGGTGGCTTCGTCAACCGCGACCTGGCCAACCTGGGCGACAAGCCCTCCGAGCTCGGCCTGAGGACCGAGATCGAGGTCGATGTCGCGGTGACCCCCTACCTGGACTGGAAGAGCTCGCTGGATGCTGCCCTCTGGGCGCGCACCGACGACGACGACGCCACCGACCTGCGCCTCATGAGCAAAGCACGCACGGGGCTGGACCTGCCCCTGGCTCGATGGCTCGAGCTCTCCGTGTTCGTCGAGTCCTTCGTCATCCAGGGCCGGGTCCCCACGACCGAGACCTTCGGCAGTGCCTGGACCCTCGGGGCCGCCCTCGATGCCGCCGGTGCCTGGCAGCTCGGCCGGCCTCCTGTCCGAGCCGCTCCCGACGAACAAGACACCCAAGAGGAGCCCTGAGAGCGCTCCTCAGGCAGCCCCACGCGTCTCGATGAAGTGACGCTTGATCTCGATGAGTCCGATCTTATCGAGCAGGAGGCACACCCAGTACCCCGGGTCCACCTCGCCAGGGCCCACCGCGTAGGAGGCCGTGGCAGGGTCGTGGTGGTGGTTGTTCTGGTAGCCCTCACCGTGGACCAGCCAGGCCGCGAGGTGGCTGTTGCGCGAGCCGTCCGTGGTCTCGAAGCGGACCCCGCCGGCGTAGTGGCCCAGGCCGTTGACCAGCCAGGCGCGGACCAGGGGCTCGTAGGGCAAGAACCAGGCGAGCGCGACCCACCAGGACGCGAAGACGCCGATGCAGAGCGCGATGCCCGCGTGCAAGGCGAAGGGCGCGAGGAAGAGCACGTCGCGGCTCAGCGCATGGGGCGGCGGCAGATCGCGGGCGAAGCGAACGTAGTCGGCCTCGCCGCGCCGCAGGGCGATGACGGTGCGGCGGAAGGAGAGGATGGTGTGCCAGGTGATGCCGAAGACACCGTGCACGTGGGGACTGTGCGGGTCGCCCTCGACGTCGGCGTAGTGGTGGTGGCGGCGGTGCATGACCACCCAGCCGGTGAGATCGGTGGCGGTGGTCCAGAAGCCCACCTGGCGGAGCCACCAGCGCATGCGCGGCCCCAGGCGCAGGGCACCGTGGGTGATGCCCCGGTGGTAGAGGATGGCCGAGGCCGTCCAGACGAAGTGGTTGGCGCCGAAGACGAGCAGGCAGAGCAGCGCAGTGGTCAGGGGAGTCACACCCGGAGCGTAGCGGACGGGCAGCCAGGGGCAAGGCGGCTGCGAATTCGCGGCGACGTGCCTTGATCGCGCTGCCAGGCACGCCCGCCGGCGGCCCGGGCATCCGGTCGGCCTCAGCCGCGAACCAGGTCCGGCAGGGCCGAGACCTTCGCCGAGTCGGGGAAGGCGCGGGCCACAGCGGCTCGCGGCAGGCCGAGGTGGTCTTCGAGCACGCCCTTGAAGACAGCGCGGACGTCGGTGGTGGGCCGAAGATCGCGGCCGTCCAGGCGATCGGCCTCGGCCAGTCCTGGCCAGGTGCCGTGCACCCGCCCGCCAGCCACCGCACCGCCAGCCAGCAGGACCGCACCCGCCGTGCCGTGATCGGTACCGCCGGTTCCGTTGGGTGCCACGGTCCTGCCGAACTCGGAGACACAACAGACCACGGTGTGCCGCCAGGTGTCACCGAGAGCGGCACGCAGGGCGATGATGCCCGTCCCGAGCCCGTCGAGGCTCCGGGCCAGGGCGCGATCTTGCGAGGCGTGCGTGTCCCAGCCACTCAGCTCGATGACCGCCACCTGGGGCCCCTCCACCAGCACGGCACCCACGCCAGCGGCCATGGCCGACAGAGCGCCGTCCCGTCGACGGGAGCGCTTCTTGCCTTCGCCCTCCTCACCGCCCGTCAGCTCGCGAGCGGCGATGCCCTGAGCGAGTCCGCTGTGGAGCAGCGGGTCGTCGTCCCACAGCGCGGCGACCTCCTGGACGAAGGGGTCATGCGTGATGTTGACGCCCGTGGGGTCGACGGAGCTGACCTCGTGGGAGCCCCGGAGCACCAGCGGCACCCCACGACCGATGGCCACGCCAGCCATGGCAGGGCCTCCCACGGTCCCACCGAGCGCCCGGTTCAGCCAGCCATCCCGCGCTCCACCGGGCGCACCCGTGCCGTTCTCCAGGACCTCCTGCACATCGAAGTGAGAGCGGTCTCGGTAGGGCGTGGCGACCGCGTGCACAGCGGCCAGCTCGCCGGCCTCCACCAGGGGGCCCAGGGAGGACAGCGCGGGATGCAAGGCGAAGTCACCGTCGAGGGCCACCATCTCCTCGGCATCGGTGGTCGGCTCTGGCCCGAGCCTGGAGCGAACGCGGCTGAAGTCCGGGTCGCCGGTGGGCACCACGGTGGCCAGACCGTCCATGCCTCCACGCAGGATGACGAGGACGAAGCGCCGCTCGGCCATGGGCGCCTGGGCCCTCGCCCGGCCACCGAGCGCCAGCGCGGCAGAGCCCACCACGGTGGACCGGAGAAAGCTTCGGCGGGACCAGGGCGCCAGGGCGTGGGGGGGCGTGCGACGAGACATGCTCACCTCCGCATCAGGTGGGGAGAGGCGAAGAGCAGGCCCAGGGCGGTGGACCTTCCGTCGGCCCCCACCATGGCCGCACGGGTGGCCTTCGGCAGCATGGAGCCGTAGACCTCGTCGGCGAACGCGACGGGATCGGGCGCCAGCTCCCCGAAGCGCCGGCTCACCTCGCGCGCGAGGCCGATGCGCTGGAGCAGCGCCTCCGGACCGCTCCACGCCTCCGCCTCGTCGGGCCAGCCCTGCGGTGAAGGGGCCGCGTACGGGGCCTGCCCCAGCCCAGTGAGGAAGTAGACCAGGCGCTCACCCACCGGTCCCATGTTCCGTCGAGACAGACGCTCCTCGGCCGACTCGAGCTCGAGGGCCCGCCCGATGGCCACCACGTGCTCCCACGGAGTGGTGAGCTTCTGGGCTGCGGGCTTCCAGGCGCGTGGGTCGTCGACGAGGGCACGAGCGAGGGTGGGCAGATGTCCGTCGGCCGCGAGGAAGGCAGCGGCGAGGTCGTCGACGAGGCCCTCGGGCGGCGTGTCGGCGACGAAGTGCTTGGCGAACTTGTGGGCCACGTGAAGAGCTGTGGCTGGATGACGGGCGAGATCGTCGAGCATGGCCTGCGCCTGGGCCTCGCCACCCTGGACATAGCGGGTGCCCAACAGGGTCTTGGCGCCGCGCTCGTGGGCCCGGTCGCGAAAGTCAAAGGGCCCGTACCTCTCGACGTCCTCGGGCACCCGAGACACCGACCAGCCGGTCAGGGCGGCGGCCAGCGCCTGCACATCGTCCTGGCTGTAGCCGCCGTCCACCCCCAGGGTGTGCAGCTCCAGGATCTCGCGGGCGAGGTTCTCGTTGAGGCCCCGATCTCGCCGGGCTCCCGCCTGACTCGAGGGCCCCACAGACCGCACATTGTCGAGGTAGACCAGCATCGCAGGGTGCCGGGCGACAGCGCCCAGCATCTCGGCGAGGGTGCCGTCGAGGTGGGGGCGGATGGCCTCGCGCTCGAAGCTGCAGGCCAGGGGACGAACCCGATCG
>JAERSX010000286.1 GCA_016845285.1 Deltaproteobacteria bacterium
GTCCCCGGCACGGTGCGGGTCACGCCCTACCGGGCCATCCACCGCTTCAGCCACGTGATGCACACCGTGAGCGGCGTCACCGCCGAGCTCGCTCCGGACCGCGACGAACTCGACCTCTTCGGCGCAGCATTCCCTGCCGGCACCCTGGTCGGCGCACCGAAGATCCGCGCCATCGAGCTCATCGAGCAGCTCGAGCCGGTAGGTCGTGGCATCTACGGCGGCACGGTCGGGTACTTCGGCCACCCCATCGATTCGGTGGGGGCCAGACACGGCGGCCGCATGGACCAGGCCATCGCCATCCGCACCCTGGTGTTCCGCGAAGGCCGCGCCATCACCCAGGCCGGAGCAGGCATCGTCGCCGACTCCGTTCCCCACCTCGAACACGCCGAGTGCATCGCCAAGGCCGCCGCCCTGCGCGCCGCCCTCCAGCTGGCTCAGGAAGGTCTCTGATGAACGCGCAGATCCTGCTCATCGACAACTACGACTCCTTCACCTTCAACCTGGTCCAGGCCTTCCAGGTGTTGGGCGCCCAGGTGATGGTCCATCGCCACGACCAGCTCACCGTCGACGAGGCCGTGGCCCTCGACCCGAGCCATCTCGTGATCTCTCCTGGGCCTGGAAACCCCGACGACGCTGGCATCTCCATGGCCCTCATCGAGCGGCTCACCGGATCGGTACCCGTGCTCGGTGTCTGCCTCGGCCACCAGTGCATCGCCCAGCTCTTGGGCGCCACCATCGGTCCAGCCCAGGCGCTCATGCACGGCAAGGCCTCTCTCATCGAGCACGACGGCCAGGGCCTCTTCACCGGCCTGCCACAGCCCATGCAGGTCGGCCGCTACCACTCCCTGGCCATCGAGCCGGCCACGCTGCCCGCCGAGCTCCAGGTCAGCGCACGCACCGATGACGGCGAGATCATGGCCGTACGCGCGCCGGCCCTGCGCCTCACCGGCGTGCAGTTCCACCCCGAGAGCATCCTCACCCCCGACGGGGACCAGCTGCTCGCCAACTTCCTCGGCGTGGGCCTCGGCCCCGTCCAGCCCAGTCGCGTCCTCGCGGACGTGGAGGCCTGATGTCCCTGCCTGCTCTCGAGACCCTCCTCCGTCGTGAAGACCTCGATCGCAACGACGCGAGCGAGCTCCTCCACACCCTCGCCTCGGGCACCCTGGACCCCGCTGTCGCGGGCGCCGTGCTCGCCGCCCTTCGCATGAAGGGCGAGACGCCCGCCGAGGTGGCCGGCTTCGCGACCGCCATGCGCCAGCTCGCCCGCACCCCCTTGCTGCCCGAGACCGGACGCCTGCGCGTCGACACCTGTGGCACCGGCGGCGACGGCTCCCACAGCCTGAACCTGTCCACTGCCGTGGCCCTGCTGGCCGCTGGGATGGGCTTCGACGTGCTCAAGCACGGCAACCGCTCGGTGAGCAGCCGCTCGGGAAGCGCAGACGTGCTCGAAGCGCTCGGGATCCCCATCGGCCTGCCGCCCGCCGAGGTGGCCCGAAGCGTGGCCGAGACGGGCTTCGCCTTCCTGCTGGCGCCCGTCTACCACCCCGCCATGGCCGCCATCATGCCGGTGCGACGGGCACTCGGCGTCCGCACGGTGTTCAACCTCCTCGGGCCGCTGTGCAACCCGGCCGCGCCCGACTTCCAGCTCGTGGGCGCCTTCTCCCTGGACGCCGCCCGCACCATGGCCGAGACCCTCGCCCAGCTGCCCATCACCCGGGCCTTCGTGGTGCACGGACTCAATGGCTGGGACGAGGCCACACCGCTCTCGCCCTTCCACCTGCTGGACGTCCGACCGGGCCAGGTCACCGCCACGGTGCGTGACCCAGCGACCTTCGGCCTGCAGGCTGGAGACCTCGCCGGCGGCGACGCGGACCACAACGCCGTGCGCCTCCGCGAGGTGCTGGCCGGTCGGGACACCGCCGCCCACGCCGACGCCGTCGCCCTCGGTGGCGCCTTGCTCCTCGAGCTCACCGGACGGTGCCCCGACTCCCGTGAGGCACTCCAGGAGGCCCGCTCCGCTCTCCGTGCGGGCCTCGGTGCCCACGTCATCGACACCCTCTCCCAGCCGACCCTCGAGGTGGCCCATGCCTGAGTCGCTCCCTGCGTTTCTCGCCGACATCGTCGCCCACAGCCACGCTCGGGCCGCCGGCCTGCGCACAGACCCCGACCTCCGCGCTCGCGCCGAGGCCGCCGAGGCCCCCCGCCTGTCGCTGGCCGGACCCGACATCATCGCCGAGGTGAAGCTCCGCTCGCCCAGCGTGGGCACGCTGGCCTCGGGCGGCTCCGACGAGGTGGTGCGCCGCGCGCTCACCTACGCCCGCCACGGCGCCACGGCGGTCTCCGTGCTCACCGAACCTTCCCGCTTCGGGGGCTCCCTCGCCCACCTCGCCGCAGCCGCAGCCGCCCTGAGACCCCTCGGCATCCCGGTGCTGGCCAAGGACTTCCTCGTCGACCCCGTGCAGGTGCTGGCCGCCAAGGCCGCGGGCGCAGGGGCCGTGTTGCTGGTCGCGCGCATCGTCGACGACACCCAGCTGCGCGCGCTGCTCAGCACCGCCGAGGAGCTCGAGCTGCCCGTGCTCCTCGAGGCCTTCGACACAGCCGAGCTCGAGCGCTGCGCCCGCTTCCAGAGCGACCGGGTGGTCCTGGGGCTGAACTGCCGAGATCTCGACACCATGCAGCTCGTCCCGGGGCGCCACCTCGCCCACCGTGGTGCCGCCACCGTCGCCGAGAGCGGCCTCCGCACCCCCGAAGACTTCGAGGCACGCATCACGGTCGGCTACCGCGCCGCG
>JAERSX010000287.1 GCA_016845285.1 Deltaproteobacteria bacterium
CCACCAACAGGAAGGCAGCCGATGAGATGTCTCCCGGCACCTCGATCTCCGCAGCCTGCAGCCTGCTCCCGGCGTCCAGATCGAGGCGCTCGCCACCATCTCTCGTTGGCGTACGGGTCAAGGTGGCGCCCATGGCCGCGAGCATGCACTCGCTGTGGTCACGGGACGGGCGAACGTGAAGCTCGAGGGCACTCCCGGCGGACAGCGCCGCGAACAGGAGCGCAGACTTGACCTGGGCCGAGGCGAGCTCGAGGGTGAGCGCCGCGTCTCGAAGTGAGCCTCCTCGGATGGCGAGCGGGGCCCTGGATGCCTGGTCTCGCCCATCGATCTGGGCTCCGAGGGCACGTAGCGGTCGCACGATCCGTCCCATCGGACGGCGACGAAGCGAGGCATCGCCCGTGAGAAGGGACAGGATGGGCTGCCCGGCCAGCAGCCCAGCGAGCAGGCGCATGGTGGTGCCTGAATTGCCACAGTCGAGCACGTCGTCTGGTTCTGATAGGCGGCCGGCACAGCCCTCGACGCGCACCGTCCCGTCCGACTCCAGCTGAACGCCTGCGCCGAGGGCACGCACGCAGGCGAGGGTGCTGTGCACATCGGCGCCACGTAGGAGGCCACGCACCGAGGACTGCCCGGTGGCCATGGCGCCCAGCATCAGGGCCCGATGAGAGATGGACTTGTCACCGGGTACCCGAAGCCGTCCCCGAAGCGGACCACTCGGAGCGACGCTCAGACCACTCAAGCGGACTCCTCGATGCCTCCGGCCTCGGCGGCAACGATCTCTTCGACAAAGGCACCCAGCTTGCGGAAGCGCTCGTATCGGTCGAGCCGGAGCTCGTCGGCGGAGAGATCGCGGAGCTCACCGAGGTGGCGACGGAGCGCCACGCCCAGCGACCGGACGGTGGCATCCTTGTCACGATGGGCGCCGCCGCGTGGCTCGGGCACGACCTCGTCGACCACACCGAGGCGCTGACAGTCCGAAGCCGTGATGCGGAGGGCCTCGGCTGCACGAGGGCCTTCCGCGCGGTCGCGCCACAGGATGGCGGCACAGCCCTCGGGCGAGATCACCGAGTAGATGGCGTTCTCGTTCATGAGCACACGGTTGCCCACGCCGATGGCGAGGGCGCCACCGGAGCCCCCCTCCCCGATCACACTGCAGATCACGGGCACCCCGTAGGTGGACATCTCCATGATGTTGCGGGCGATGGCCTCGGCCTGTCCACGCTCCTCGGCCTCGATGCCAGGGAAGGCGCCGGGAGTGTCGATGAAGGTGAGGATGGGCCTGCCGAAACGAGCGGCAAGATCCATGATGCGGAGCGCCTTGCGGTAGCCCTCAGGCCGAGGCATTCCGAAGTTGCGGTGGAGGTTCTCGCGGGTGTTTCGGCCCTTCTGGTGGCCAATGACTGCCACCGGCACCCCGTCGAGGCGGCCCATGCCACACAGGATGCTCTGGTCATCGTGACCCGCGCGATCACCGTGGAGCTCCACCCAGTCGGTGAGCAGACCGTCGATGTAGTCCTGGGTGTAGGGGCGGCCGGGATGGCGACTCAACAGGGCCCGCTGCCAGGGGCTCAGGGCCTCGAAGATCTGCTCCTCGAGCCGCATGGCCTGACGCCTGAGCTGCTCGATGGACGCAGACAGGTCCGTGCCCGTGCTGCGCTCGATCTCTCTGAGGGCCTCGACACGCTTCTGAAGCTCGATGATGGGCCGCTCGAATTCCAGGACGAAGTCCATCGCTCCTCCAGCGGGCGCGTCTATCCCGACCGCGCCCCATGTGACGGCCCATGACAGGGCCGCGCTGCATCAGAAGGGGATGACCGCCACCGCCATGAGGCCGCCACCGACTGCGAAGGCGCCCAACGCGAGGGTCTGCGTGGTGTTGGTGCGTCCCCGAAGATCCTCGACGCTGCTGCGACTGCTGAGCTCGGAATTATCGAGGCTGTAGAAGGCCTTGCTGTTGCTCATCGCCAGGAGCTGCAGCCCGCCAGCCGTGGCCAGTGTGGCACCACCAGCGACGACGAAGGGCCACTTGACCCGCGACCATGCCGGGATGACCTCCTCTCGGATCTCCGGCTCACTCGGAGCGGGTAGCTCCACGGAGCCGGTGTCTGTAGCAGTCTCGGAGCCGTCACCCTCACCGGCTCCCATGTCGCCACCACCGAACATGGGACCGAATTCGGCGAAGTCGTCCTCGGGCTCCTCCTCGACCACCACAACCGAGGTGTCCACGCCACCAGGACAGAGCTTGAACCACTTCATCTTCTTGCCGAAGTTGGTCCAGGTGCCGTAGGTCTTGGCGTCATCGCAGACGATCTGGGCCAGGTGCTCGCCCTCTCGGACCGTGTCTCCGGTACGCACGCGCACGCCATCGACGTAGAGCTGGGCAGCACCGGTTGCCTCAGGCACCTGGGCACTCACCTGCGGCCGGTCGGCGACCTCGGTGCGCAGCGCCAGGAAGAGGTCGCGAGCCGTGTCGTCCTGGCTGATCTCGTCGTCCCACTTGACCTCGAGATCGACGGCGAAGGCCTGTCGCCAGGCGTTCAGCGTCTCATCGCTGGAGCCACTCTTCTGGTGGAGCTGCATGCCCCGGTAGTAGAAGTACTGCCCCACGAGCGTGCTGGAGACGACTTCAGCGTGATCGGGCAGTGCCTCTTCGGCGCGGCCGAGAGCCTTCTCGACCCGCTCGGCGTTGTCGGCCTTGAGCGCCTCTCTGGCAGAGGCCAGGTCTTCACTCGCGGTGGCCCACGCAGGGCCACCGAGCGCGAGCAGGATCGCGATGACAGTGCGTCTCATCAGAAGCCCCCGCCGCTGAGAAGGTAGACGGCACCCGCACTGCTGCCAGCGTCGTCGACACCGTACGCGCCAACGACGAAGTCGGGGTACATGTCGCCGTTCTGGTCATCGACCAGGGCCACCTGACCGCCAAAGTAGTCGCTGGTGTTCGCGCCGTGCCACATGGCCTGGGCACCCGACACACTCTGACTGCCTGAGTGCGGCCCAAGGAGCAGGTACAGGCCCCCCTCATTGCTGGAGAGGTCGAGGTAGTGAGCGCCCACGAGGATGTCGGCCTGTCCGTCTCCGTCCACGTCGCCTGGGAGCACGATGTCGGTGCCCAGATAGTCGTAGGCAGCTTCCCCATCGTAGATGGCGTCGGCGCTCGCGAGGGAAATGTCGCCTGTGATGGGACCCGACACCACGTAGATGCGTCCCTCGTTGGCGGACACGTCGTAGTACGGCGCACTGATGACGAGATCGTTGGTGCCATCGCCGTCCAGGTCACCTGCAGCCAGGGACGTGCCGGCGTAGTCGAAGTCATCCTCCTGCTTCAGCGCCACGGCGGCCTCGTCGACGAGGGACCACCCGCTCACGGGGCCAGCAGCCACAAAGACGCCGCCCGAGTAGTAGGCCGGTGCCCCCATGACGACGTCATCGAGTCCGTCGCCCGTGAGGTCGGTCACGGGCAGGAGCTCCTGACCGAGGTACTGGTACGACGTCGCGCCGTAGAAGCCGTAGGTGCTGTTCCCAAGCTCCACC
>JAERSX010000288.1 GCA_016845285.1 Deltaproteobacteria bacterium
GTCCTGAGGGCCTGGAAGGCAGGTCCGTGGAAGAGGGCGCCGGCGGTGTAGGGATCTTCGACGACGTGGCCTTCGGAGAGGGCAACGCGCGGGTCGGGGCCCAGGGGCCAGACCTCGGCGGTGTGCACCTTGGCTCGGGCGGCGAGCTTGCCGTCGCAGAGCAGCTCGACGGCGCCGTCGTCTCCGAGACGCTCCGTGAGCATCCGCGGGCTGTCGAGGGTGAGCCAGCCGCGGATCTCCACGTCATCCATGCCGGTGCAGACGCCGCCATGGAGCCGTGCTCCGGCGGCCGCCAGGCGAGCCACCAGGCCCATTCCGGGCATGACCGGGCGGGTCCAGGTGGGGCAGTGGTCGGCGTAGTGGGGGTGGCTGTCCACGCTGATGGTCTCGTCGGAGACCTCGGCGTGATGGGTGTCCTCGACGATGCGCATGGCGAGGTCGTGGCAGTCGTAGATGTGCTTGCCGTCCACCCACAGGGCGGCCTCGGCCACGGCGTAGGGGCCTCGGTCGTCGGTGCCCAGCTCGGTGATGTCGAGGGTCACGCTGACCACGCGGTTGTCGGGGACCACCTGCCCTCGGTACTTCCAGGTGTGGCTGGCGCCCGTCCGCACGCACTCGAAGCGCGGCCGGTCGAGCCCTTCGTCCATCCCCCGCTCCAGCATGACCCACTGGAGCAGCTGCACCATGGCCTCGATGCCGAGGCTGCCGGGCTGGACCGGATCGCCGTAGAAGTGGGCCTTGAACATCCACTCGCCGGGCACCACGTCCTTCTCGCCACGGGCCCGACCCAGGCCGCTCTCGCCGCCCTCGGGCCACCAACCGGTGACGCGGTCGAGCATGCGCAACATGCGGCGGGGGAGCCGGGTGCTGCGGGCGTGGGGGAGCGTGCTGAAGAGGTCGATCACACCGGTGCTGTCGGCGTCGAGGGCCTCACGTTGGGCGTCGGTGACGGGCAGGCCGGCCTGGTCCTCGAAGGCCTCGGGCGGGAAGAAGCCGAAGACCGTGTCCATGTCCCAGACCGCCTCGTCGCCCACGAAGCAGCGAACCTCGAAGCCCACGATGATCATGGTGCCGATGCGGCTGATGCGCGTGTTCTTCACCTTGGTGGTGAGCACGCCGTCGGTGGGCAGGATGTCCCGGTGCAGGGTGGCCGTGCCGTCCAGGTTGCGGAAGAGCAGGTCGCTGTCCACCTGCAGGGCACAGCCCAGGTAGCTGGCGAGCCAACCACAGGGCTGCAGCGCCGCCTCGAGGAGCACCGGGTAGGGCATGACCCGTGCCCCGTGGGCCCGGAAGTACCAGGCATCGGGCGCGATGTCGTACTCGACGACGATCTCGGTGCCGGCCTCGAAGCTGGCCATGTCGCCGGAGATCTCGACCACCCGACTCATGAAGTGGTAGGGCGGGCCCGGCAGACGTGCCACGGAGCGCGGCGAGTCGAAGCGCTCGTAGACCGGCCCGAAGGCCTCGGTGGGCCGTCCCCAGGCGCAGGCGTAGAGGCTGTGCTGGCCGAACTCGAAGCCGTCCCAGCTCGCCACGGGCCCCTTGTCCTGGCGGGCGTTGTGCACGAAGACCGGCATGGTGCTCATGGGCCAGTCGGGCACCAGTCGCAGGCCCATGCGGCGGCAGTGGAAGGCCTTGAGTCCGTCGGCCGTACACAGCAGGTCGGCAAAGACCGTGGGGTAGGGACCGGCGTGGACCTCTTCCACGAAGACCTCGTACTCGAGGAGCTTGCTGCTGGGGTTGATCTCGCCCCGGCAGCGCATGAGGTAGGTCTCTTCCTGCACTGGCTCGAAGCGCCAGCCGTCGCGCTCGATGCAGAAACCGAGGCTCGACAGGTAGACCGCCATGGCCTGCAGGCAGCCCTCGAACATGAGCGTGCCGGGCATGCAGGGGTCGTTCTTGAAGTGGCCCTCGAAGAACCAGTCGTCGGGGAGGATGGGGTCGATGGCCCGGAGGTAGCCACGTCCCCAGGGGCCACCGGTGTGGTCGAGGTGGGTGACCTCTTCGAGGAAGAGCATGCGCCCGCCGCTGATGCTGGGCGTGCGGGTGTGCGTGCGGGTGCGCTCGAAGCCCGGTCCGAAGCAGGCGAAGGCGTCGCCGGCCGCGTAGGCCTCGAGCTGGGAGCGGCTCAGCGCGGTGCGCACGCTGGCGACGGCGGGGGGATCGACGCGGGCGTCGGCGTCGTGCTCACCGGTCTCTGCGTCCCAGAGCACACCGGCCGAGTTGTTGAGCTCTTCGCGGGTGAAGAAGCCGGCCTGACCGGAGCGCACGCTCAGCCGGAGCTCGCCGTTCACCCGGCAGTCGTACTGGAAGAAGAACAGCCGTACGTCGCCCTGCTTGGCGTGGCCGAGCACGTGGATGTCGTAGCAGAGGGTGTCGCCGGGCTTGGGTAGCTCGCCCCGCCAGGTGAGCTCGCAGCCGAGCAGTCGGTAGTGCCGCGAGCCATCGAGGAGCAGGTCGATGCCGAGCCAGGAGATCAACATGAGGTCGGCCTGGCCGCTCTCGATCATGATCCCGGCCGGCATGCGGCCGTCGTGCAGCCACCAGCTCTCGTCGGTGACGTCGGTCTCCGTCCACAGCGTGCCGTTCTTCATGGAGCCGGCCACCGCGTCGATGCCGGTCAGCCGATCGGACAACAGCAGCGGGGGCTCCGGCATGCGGGTCTGGATGCGGTGGTGGTCCTGGCCCTTGAACATGTCGCCGTAGAGCTCCGAGATCTTGCCGGAGCTGTGGATGGCGAGCTGGGCCTTGTCGTAGAAGGGCGTGCC
>JAERSX010000289.1 GCA_016845285.1 Deltaproteobacteria bacterium
ACGTCTTTGGCGATCTGCCCGACGAAGTCGCGTCGAAGGTGGCTGTGCGGGTGCGTGAGGATCCCGCCCGTCATCCCGTCTCGGGCGCCTCGATGATCACGGGGGCTGGGTCGGTGGCTCCGGACGCATCGGGGGGGCTGCCGTCAGGAGCGGTGTGGCGCTTCGCGGCCCGGTGGCCTTGGTCATCCCAGTAGACCCAGCGCCCGTCCTTGTGGCCGCGACGGTAGCGACCGGTGGCCTGCTTGGTGCCATCGGCGTGCCAGGCTCGCCACTTCCCGGTCTTGAGATCGCTGTCGTAGTGGCCTTTCTCGGACAGGGATCCCGTCTCCCACCAGTACTTCCAGGAGCTGGTCTTGTGGCCGCTCACGTACTCACCGCGGCTCGCTCGGCGGCCGTTCGGGTACCACGTCATCCACGTGCCGGTGCGGTCGCCGCCCGCGTAGGAGCCCCGGGCACGTGGGCGCCCGTTGTCGTGGAAGAAGGTCCAGGAATCGACGCGCTGGTCGCCGATGAGCCGCCCCTCGCTCTTACGGGTGCCGTTGGGGTACCACTCCCTCTGGAGGCCGGCTGGCGAGTCGTCGGAGAACTGGATCCGCTGCTTCTGGCGGCCGTTGTCGTACCACTCGACCCACTTTCCGCTTCTTCGACCATTGATGTACAGGCCCTGCTGACGCTTCTTGCCGTGGCTGTACCACCAGGTCCAGGTGCCGCTGCGGGCGCCGTTGGCGTAGCGGCCCTTGGCATGCCGCTCGCCGTCCTTGAACAGGAAGGACCACTCGCCCGTGGGCAATCCGTCGCGGACGAGTCCCATGGCGAGGGGGCTCCCGTCGGTCTCTTCGAGGATGATGGGCCCGTTGGGGAGCTGGCCCACCAGCGCCTCGAGGCAGCCGGGCGCACCGGTACGACAGCCCGACACGGGGACCACCTGACGGCCCTCACGCCAGTCTCCTGGCTGCCGGAGCCACTCGTCCTCGATGGACCCGTCGGCGACACCATCGACGTTCTCGGCTGCGATGAGCTCGTGTCCTTCGGCCCATTCGGTGACCGTGCGTTCCACGCCCTGTGTCCACCGTCGCAGCATGACCTCGCTTCGGGCGAAGACGCCCTGGATGCTGCCGTCCTCCGACCAGTCCGTTTCGCTCGACTCGAGGACGGGCTCGGGCTTGTCTACGCCGGGGCTGGCAGCGGGGGCGTTGTCGAGGCCCCCGTCACTCTGGGGCTCTGCCCGGAGGGGCTCTTCGCCCTTCAGAGCGGCGAGCTCCAGGGCTCTCTCTTGGAAGTTTCGCACCGGCAGTCGGGCACCCTCTGCCAGGCCGATCTGGGCCTCGGAGGTGCCGCTGTCGTTGCGCAGTCGCAGCAGATAGCGACCGGCGGGCAGTCCGAGCACCACCTCGGCTCCGGGCTGCTTGGCGACCTCGGCCACGGGTGAGCGCTCGGGCATCCGGAGCACGGTGAGCTCACCGCCCATGTCGACGGGAAGGGTGATGTGTGCGCTGGCGTCGCGGACGTCGGTGAGTGGCAGGTCACCCCGTCCTTGGAGGCGGAAGTCGTAGCCCGGGTGTTGTGTGCCGGCGTCCGTGCCACCCGTGCGGGCCACGGTGCGGTCGTAGGCGTAGGCGTAGGCCTCGCCCAGGCTGACGATGCCGTCGCCACCGTCGCTGCCGCCGGCGTCGGCGGGTCCCCGCAGGCCGCTCACCAGGTAGTGGGTGAAGAAGCTGCCCCCGATGCGGTCGCTCTCCTGCGCGGCTTCATCGGCGGAGGTGGCGGTGAGCCAGGCTTCGCCCTCGGTGGCCAGGCTCAGTTCTTGGGCGAAGGGTTCGGACAGGGTGAGGCCCTTGAGCCGAGTGATCTCTCCGGAGCGGCAGGCGTCGAGGACGCCGAGGCGGACCTCGGCGGGGATGTCACGGATGAGCTGGCGTAGCTCCGTGTAGGGGACGAGCTCGTCGCCGACCCGGAGCCCGCGCGCATCGGCGTGGCCCGAGTAGTAGAAGAGGAAGAGGTCCTGTTCGGCACCATCGGCGAGCTGGGCGTGGCGGCGAAGGGCAGCCTGCAGCTCGTCGCGGTCGGGGTCGCGAAGCAGGGTCAGCTCGTCGGAGTCGAAGCCGCCGAGCTCGTCGAGCACCTCCTCCACACGGCGGGCGTCGGTCTCTGCGTAGCGGAGGGGCTCCAGACCCGGGCCCCCGTCGTTGACGCCAACCAACAGCGCATGACGCAGGACCCCCTCCGCCGCATGGGCGGGGGAGGTGGTCAGCAGCGGCAGCATGAGCTGTACGAGGAGAGTTGGGATCATGAACGGCCTTGGAGTCAGTCTGCCCGGGGGAGGGTGACAGTCACCACCTCGATGCCCTCAGCAGCCGAGCCCGAGACGGCTGCTCGGGCCTCGGCCTCGTCGAGGCGCTCGACGCTCAGCACGAGGATCACGGCCTCGTCGCCGGTGGAGTCGTCGAGGGTGAGGCCGAAGGGCGACAGCGTGGCCTTGCCGGCGGCGAGCGCGAAGGGGGCCCAGAAGGCCTTGCCATCGGTGGCCCAGGCATGTCGCCAGTCACCTGGCGCCACCTGAAGCTGGACGCGATCGCCGGCGCTCAGGGTCTGCCCGGCCTCGAGGCGGCCCTTGCCGTCCACCAGCACGTCGACCGTGCCCGCGTTCTTGTAGCGGATGGTGTCTTGTCCGGTGGCGTCACGACTCCCGGTGGCGTCGCTCATCGACCCGGGGCCACCCTGGCCCACGAGCACGAAGGCGAGGAGGGCAGCGGCGGCCAGGGCGAGGCCGCCCTGCCAGCTGGTCAGCGCGGCCGCGACACGCCGCCAGGGGCTGGGACGGCTCGCGCGGCGGATTGCGTCGGGCACCGGCAACAGCTCGAACTCGTGGCGTTGCGCCTCTTGCTGTGCCAGCAGACCTGCGCATCGTGCGCAGTCCTCGAGGTGGCCGCGTACCTCGCGCTCCTGGTCGAGGGAGAGCTCGCCGTAGCGGAGTTGGTGGAGCGTGAGGGTGCTCAGGTGGTCCATGGTGATTCCGACACCTGGGAGGCGGAGGGTGGAAGACGGAGAACGGGGATCGTCGGGAGGTTCCGGGGTGTGGGCCTCAATTGTCTGCGAG
>JAERSX010000290.1 GCA_016845285.1 Deltaproteobacteria bacterium
GGCATGGGTCACCGAAGGGCCCGAGGGAAGCGTGGTCGCGGCCACCGACGACGGTCTGTGGCAGTCCGCCGACGAGGGCCAGACATGGGCCCGCATGAATGGACCCGACGGCTTCCTGCTCTCAGCGGACTTCGATGGCGAGCTCGGCTTCACCATGAACCGCGATGGTCAGGTCTGGCAGACCACGGACGGCGGGGAGTCCTGGACCGAGAACGCGCCTGACGCCTGGTGGGATCCGAGCACCTGGCTCGCCACCATCGCGGTCACGCCCGAGCACCCCGAGACCGGTCAGCGCATGGTCTGGATGAGCATCTACAACAACGGCATCTATCGAATGTTGTTGGAGTAACGCCTGTTACAGGATGATCACTCGCAGAACGGGCCGGTCTCCACCACCCGGTTGTTCTCTTCCGAACACTCGGAAATCACCCCGGCTCCCGTGCCGTCGTCATCGACACTGAGCCACAGGGCATCGGCCCCGAACAAGGCCGTCGCCGCCACCTCGAGGAGCTGGCTGGCCCCCGCAGTGCCAGGGACGATGTCGTCCTCGGTCACACCGGTCTGCAAGGCGACGAGGCTTCCCCCGAAGTCGGCGTAGAGCGCAAAGCTCAGCCCTGCGGGCAGCACCTCGTAGCTGGGGTTGCGCACGCGCACGGTCACGAACACCCGGTCACTGGCACACTCGTCGAGACACACGTCGAGCACGTCTCCCTCGAGGTCGATTGCCGTGGCCTCTCCGGTGGTCGGGACCGCCGAGTGCCAGGTGTTCGTGTCCTGGAAGCTGGGCACCTGGGTGGTGGGGATCGAGAGGTCATCGCCGACGTTGGTGATGCCATAGGCGTGCTGGTTCCAGACCTTTCGAGCCGGCATCCAGCTCTCGTCCAGGTCTCCGTAGACACTCATGGCCGAGCTGTGGCCGTTGTGGCAGACCACGATCTCGGCCTGGTCGTCCGCGTCCACGTCGGCGATCACCGGGTAGTCCATCATGGTGTTCGAGGCGTGGTCGCTCGAGTAGAACTTGAGCGCACCGTCGGCGCCGTCCAGCGCCATCATCTCGATCTCGTCGATGTAGACCACATCGGGAAGGCCGTCGCCCTCGAAGTCGAAGATGCTGGCGCCCGTGGCACCCGACTCGTCGCGCACCGCGACCGACCACAGCTCGCTGCCGTCTTCGGTGTTCAGGGCCAGCAGGGAGTCGCCGCCGGCCACCAGCACCTCTGGCTGTCCGTCCAGGTCGATGTCGCCGATGGTGGGCACGCTCAGGATGTTGGCGGAGGGAATGGTCAGCGGCCCCCACAGCACCGTGCCGTCGGTGTCGACCGCGCGCACGGTGTTGTACGAGACCGCGATGAATTCGCCCTCCGGATCGCCGTCGAGGTCGACGATGCCCACGTACCCATCGTCCATGGCGCTGTCGTGCCAGATGGTGTTTCCGTCTGCGTCGTAGACCGCCGCACCCGTGACCACCTCGTCCAGGCCGTCGAGATCGAGATCGGTGACCGCGGGCACGCTGGCTTCGCTCACGTGCAGACCGAACATCTCGGTGATGCCGTAGCTGCCGCGGCCGTGCTCGCCGACGCCGCGCGTGCTGCCGTCGTCGTGGAGGATGGCACGACCCACCACCACCTCGACACGACCGTCGTGGTCCATGTCCGCCAGCACCGGCGCGGTCGCCCAGTCGAACTCATGGTCGACGAAGTGCTCGCTCTCCCAGATCTCGTTTCCGGACGCGTCGTACATGGCGGCGGTGTAGTCACCGCTACCGAAGAGGGCGCTCTCGTACTCGCGGACCACCACGATGTCCGGGCTGCCGTCGCCGTCGACGTCCCCGATGGAGGGCGGCGAGCCATAGGCCATCAGGGCGCTGTCGTCTTCCCAGAGCATCCCGGATCCGTCACCACGCAGCACCGTCAACGAGCCCGGGCCACCGAAGAGGTCGGTCATGTTGACCACGATCTCGGGCATGCCATCACCGTCCAGATCGCCCACGGCCGGAAGCGAGAGGCAGCCATCCCCGGAGCTGCCGTACTCCCACTCCACGACAGGGGTGAAGCCACCCTCCGGCGCCTCGGGACAGACATCGGTGAAGCCGATCTCCTCCACATCCCACTCGTCGATGCTGCAGTCACCGAGGTCGGTCTCCCCGTCGGGGTTGTCGTCGCCGTCACCCGCCCCGTCGGAGGCGCCGTCACCATCGGACTTGTCGTGGCCAACGAGATCGTAGTCACTGCATGCCACACCGAGGAACGACACGGCGAAGAGGGCGAGACGCATGGAGGCTCCTCGGATCCCAGCTCCTACAGGGAGATCTGGATCCGTCCGGCGGGGTCGACACCAGGTGAGACGGAGCGGTGCAGCTTCCGCGCTCGCGCGGGAGTGTGCCACACTTCTCCTCACCGTCGAAGCACTCAGACACGAGGGGGCCCATGGGTCGAGAGACCACCTTTCCCTGCGACCTCTCCACACCCGAAAGCCTCGACCTGGCCGTCACTTCACGAGACACGGCACGAGGCCGAAGCCTGGATGCACACACGCACGCACACGCCCAGACCTCGCTCCAGACATGAAGGCCCCCACCCCCAGCTACTTCGCCGAGCTGTCCGGCATGGCCGCCGCCGTGCTGGTGCGGGCACGCCAGGGCGCCCCGGCCCGCAAGACGCCAGAGCTGAGAGGCGACCAGCCCGTGCTCGTGTTGCCTGGCTTCAGCACCTCGGACAGCTGGACCTGGTGGATGCGACGAGAGCTGCGGGCACTGGGACACGACGCCCGCGGCTGGGGGCTCGGTGTGAACCACGGCCGGGTCCGTGAGCTGCTGCCCCCGTTGCGTGATCGTCTGACCGCCTTCCACGAGGAGGTGGGGCGGCCCGTGTCGCTGGTGGGCTGGAGCCTCGGCGGCATCCTCGCCCGCATGCTCGCCCGGCAGCAGACCAGCCGCGTGGCGCGGGTGATCTCGCTGGGCAGCCCGGTGCAGGGAGGGCCCAAGTACACCTCGGTGGCCAGTGCCTACGAGGAGCGCGGCTTCGACCTCGACGAGCTGGAGCGGCAGGTGGCGGAGGCCAACCAGACCCCCATCCCGGTGCCCATCACAAATGTGTACACACGGCGTGACACCATCGTGAGCTGGGAGGCCTGCAGAGACCCCTGGAACGATCACGCCGAACATCACGAGGTGACCACCTCCCATGCCGGCCTGGTGCTGTGCCCGGACACCATCGACATCGTGGCTCGGACGCTGGTGGACGGGAAGGTCTGAGGCGCTGGAGATCAGCCGTCGAAGCCGCGGTTCCGATCCCGAATCAGCCCTTCCTGCATGGTGGTCGCCACCAGCTGACCGTCCTGGAAGAAGCGGCCGTGGGCGAGGCCCCGGGCACCACGAGCCGAGGGCGAGTCGATGTCGTAGAGCAGCCACTGATCCATGCGGAAGGGGCGGTGGAACCAGATGGCGTGGTCGAGGCTGGCCATCTGCATGCCCGGCGTGAGCCAGGTGCGCGCGTGTGGCTGGAGCGAGGTCGCCAGGAAGTGGAAGTCGCTGGTGTAGGCCAGCAAGGCGCGGTGGATGGCCGGCACGTCGGGCAGCGGGCTCACGGCACGGAACCAGACCTGTCGATGGGGAGGGCGGACGCCGGGCTGCATGGGGTTGACGGGATTGGTCGGGCGGATCTCGATGGGCCGCTCCGCCACCGCCCGCTTGCGCAGCCAGCCCGGGATCTGCTCGAGGACCGCCTCGGGCAGCCGGGCCAGGTAGCGCGTACCCAGCTCCCGCTCGCTGAGCAGACCGTCGGGCCCCTCCGCTTCGGGCATGGCGTCCTGGTGGTCGTAGCCCCCTTCGTCGGCCTGAAAGGAGGCCGCGAGGTTGAAGATGGCCTTTCCGTGCTGCACGGCCACGACCCGCCGAGTGGTGAAGCTGCCGCCATCACGGATGGGGTCGACCGTGTAGATCACCGGCTTGGCGACGTCGCCAGGCCGCAGGAAGTAGGCGTGTAGCGAGTGCACCGAGCGCTCGAAGGGAACGGTCTGGCGAGCCGCGGAGAGCGCCTGCCCCAGCAC
>JAERSX010000291.1 GCA_016845285.1 Deltaproteobacteria bacterium
CGTGAAATTCGAACGGTTCACCGTCAAGTCGCGCGAAGCCATCGCAGACTCCCAGGCCCTCGCGGGCCGCCTCGGCAACCCCGAGATCCGGCCGCAGCACCTCCTGAGCGTCCTCCTGGACCAGGACAAGGGCGTCGTCCCCTCGTTGATCCGACACGTCGGCGTCGACATGGACCTCTTCCGCCGCGACGCCGCCAAGCTCCTCGACGAGCTCCCCAAGATCAGTGGCGGAAGCCAGGCGCGTCTCGCCAAGAGCTTCAACAAGCTCCTCGAGCAAGCCGAGTCCATCGCCCGTGAGCTCGGCGACAGCCACATCAGCAGCGAGGTGCTGTTCTTGAGCGTGGAGGCGGTCAACGACAAGCCCCGGCAGCTGTTGCGCGACTACGGACTCTCCAGTGACCGCCTGCGAGAGGCACTCAAGATCCTCCGAGGTGGCCAGACGGTGCAGGGAGAGGACGCCGAGTCTCAGTACGAGGCCCTCGACAAGTACACCAAGGACATGACCGAGGACGCCCGCGACGGCAAGATGGACCCGGTCATCGGCCGCGACGATGAGATCCGTCGCACCCTGCAGGTCTTGAGCCGGCGCACCAAGAACAACCCGGTGCTCATCGGCGACCCCGGCGTGGGCAAGACCGCCATCGTCGAAGGCATCGCCCAGCGCATCGCCATGGGCGACGTACCCGAGTCGCTCCAGGACAAGAAGGTCCTGGCGCTCGATCTCGCCGCCCTGCTCGCGGGCTCCAAGTACCGCGGCGAGTTCGAAGAGCGGCTCAAGGCCGTGCTCACGGAGATCGAGGCCAGCCAGGGACAGATCATCCTCTTCATCGACGAGCTCCACACCATGGTGGGCGCTGGCAAGACCGAGGGGTCCATGGACGCCGGCAACATGCTCAAGCCGGCCCTGGCCCGTGGCGAGCTGCGCTGCATCGGCGCCACCACCCTCGACGAGTTCCGCAAGCACGTCGAGAAGGACAAGGCCCTCGAGCGCCGGTTCCAGCCCGTGCTGGTGGAGGAGCCCTCCGTCGAGGGCACCGTCTCCATCCTGCGCGGCATCAAGGAGAAGTACGAGGTCCACCACGGCATCAAGATCACCGACGACGCCATCCTCGCCGCTGCCCATCTCTCCGACCGCTACATCAGCGACCGCCAGCTCCCCGACAAGGCCATCGACCTCATCGACGAAGCGGCCAGCCGCCTCAAGATGGAGATCGAGAGCCTGCCGCAGCCCATCGACAGCCTGGAGCGGAAGATCCGTGGCCTGCGCGTCGAGCTTCACACGCTCGGCAAGGAGACCGACCCCGCCGCCATGGAGCGGGCTCAGACGATGCAGGAGACCATCAACGAGCTCGAAGAGGAGGCCAACGAGCTCAAGGCCCAGTGGAACGCCGAGAAGGGCGCCATCGAGGTCATCCGTGAGGCCCGCGAACAGATGGAAGAGCTGAGCCACCAGCTCGACATCGCCGAGCGCCAGGGCGACTACGCCGGCGCAAGCGAGATCAAGTTCGGCAAATTGCCGCGGCTCCAAGAGCAGATCCAGGAAGGCCAGCGCCGCCTCGAGGAGCTCCAGGGCGAAGACGGCGGCGTGCTGCGTGAGATCGTCAACGAGGAGGACATCGCCAGCGTCGTGAGCAACTGGACGGGCATCCCGGTCAACAAGCTCAAGCAGGGCGAGCAGGAACGGCTGATGAACATGGAGGACAACCTCCACCGGCGCGTCATCGGCCAGCACCCCGCCATCGTGGCCGTGTCCGATGCCGTGAGGCGATCCCGAGCAGGCCTGCAGGATCCCGACCGCCCCATCGGCTCCTTCATCTTCCTGGGCCCCACGGGCGTCGGCAAGACGGAGCTGGCCAAGGCCTTGGCCGAGTTCCTCTTCGACGACGAGACCAACATCGTGCGCATCGACATGTCCGAGTACATGGAGAAGCACACGGTGGCACGGCTCATCGGAGCGCCTCCGGGCTACGTCGGCTACGACGAGGGCGGCCAGCTCACCGAGGCGGTGCGGCGCCGTCCCTACTCGGTCGTGCTCCTCGACGAGATCGAGAAGGCCCACAAGGACGTCTTCAACGTGCTGCTGCAGGTGCTCGACGACGGGCGCCTGACCGACTCCAAGGGCCGCACGGTCGACTTCAAGAACACCGTGGTCATCATGACCAGCAACATCGGCAGCCGGAAGATCATGGACGCCGGCGGCGACCGCGAGCGTGCCGTGGCCGACGTCATGAATGCCCTGCGCAAAGAGCTACGGCCAGAGTTCCTCAACCGTATCGACGACGTCATCGTCTTCGATGCGCTGACCCGCGACAACATGGACCACATCTTCACCATCCAGATGAAGCGTGTCCGGCGCCTCCTGGAGACCCGTCAGCTCGACGTGGAGGTCAGCGACGACGCCCGCACCGCGCTCTGCGACGCCGGCTTCGATCCCACCTTCGGCGCTCGCCCGCTGAAGCGGGCCATCCAGCAGTACCTGCTCAACCCCATGGCCAAGGCCATCGTGGCAGGCGGCTATGCGCCGGGTGACACCGTCAAGGTCGGTGCCGAGGGCGAGGGCGAAGAGAGCCGCATCACCTTCGAGCGAGTCGCGGGCGAAGAGATCGAGACCGTCTAGGGTGTTCGGGCTGTTGCTCGGGCTACCCCTGGCCGTCGCGGGCGAGGTCTTCGTCGACCTCGACGCGGCCCAGGTGCTCCTCGATGCTGGCGCAGCGGTGGTGGACGCACGTGGAAAGCGCGCCTGGGCAAAGGGCCACATTCCCGGCGCCTGGCCCGTGTCCTGGACCAGCCAGCGCGACGGACTGCTGCGTGTGGGACGCCTGACACGCGATCTGGAGAGTGTGGCGGCCCAGTTCCGCCTCGCGGGCGTGCGTCAGGACGCCCCCGTGCTGGTGGTCGGGGCGGCCGGTGCGGGCTGGGGGGAAGAAGGCCGCCTGTTCTGGACCCTCGAGTACCTCGGACACCCCGACGTACACGTGCTCGACGGCGGCATGCCGGCATGGGTGGCCGACGGACGAGCCACGGTGACCGACCCCACTCAGCCCGTTCCGGGCGAGCTGTCCGTGCAACCTCGGTCAGCGCTACGGGCCTCCATCGACACGGTCGCAGCTGGCGATGCCGTCGTGTGGGACGCCCGAGAGCGCCGGGAGTACGACGGCGCCACGCCCTACCTCGAAGCACGCGGCGGCCACGTGCCCGGCGCCGTCCATCTCTGGTTTCGCGACCTCATGGGCCCTGAGGGTCTGCTGCTGCCGGAGGACACGCTCCGTCGGAAGCTGGAGACCCACGGCATCCCCATGGACGAACCCGTCATCGCTCTGTGCACGGGGGGCGTGCGCTCCGGCTTCGCCTACGCGGTGCTCCGCCACCTCGGCCACCCTGCGGTGGCCAACTACGATGGCTCCATGTGGGAGTGGACCGCGGACAAGTCACGGCCCCTCGACTGAGGCAACCCGTCTCCGCCCTGTTCAGAGCTTGACCGGCTCCTGCGCCAGGATGGCGGGCTTCTTGGCCTCGCCCTTCAGCTCGTCGAGCTTCTCGTCGGACCAGGCCTTGTAGGCAGCCTCGTCGGCGAAGGGTGCTCCGGGCACCAACACCTTCTGGGCGCCTTCGCCCTTGCAGCGCTCGGCCATGTCCATCTCCCAGCCCACACCAACGGCGGCCTCGGCCTTCTCCTTGATCTGATCGGGCCAGGTGTTGCCCGGATCCATGACGGGCGCATGCCAGAAGCGCTGGAACTCCTTGCCGTTCTTGCAGGTCCCGAACTCCTTGACCACGACACCCCACATGTAGGTGCCGTCCTTCTGCTTGACGTCCTTGTAGCGGACGGCCGCCAGGGAGTCGGCCTCCCGCTCAGCGCCCATCGCGGTGAGGGTGATCCGACCCTGCTCGACGGCCTTGGCCTCCAGGCTGGGCGCGAGCTCGACGATGGCGGCGATGGCCAGCTGGGCCGTGCCTTCGTCCATGCCGTCGACCGAGCCCACATGGGCCGCGTCAGCGAACGCGCCGACCACGTTGGTCTGCGCCTCGGCGTCCTCGACCTTGCCCACGAGCAGCTTGAGCTTGGGCACAGCGTCCTTCCCCTGGGAGCGGGCGAAGGTCTCGACGATGCCGAAGAAGCGTCCGCGGTCCTCGCCGATGCCCTTCTCGAGCTCCGTCCAGAGCAGGCCCTGGACCTCGGGGACCCGGCAGTTGCCGAGCGCCGTGTACCAGCGGTCTTCCCAGAAGGCCTCGGTGTTGGTCTCCGCCAGGTTGAGGAAGAACTGGGGCACAGCCGGGTCGGCGCACTTCTTACCGAGGAAGCGAATGGCCTTGGCACGCTCATCGCTCTGGAGACCCGCCATCCAGGCCTGGGCCTCGGCCGAGGCACCGGCGCTGATGGCGGCAGAGGTTGCTTCATAAGCGTCCTTTCCAGCGATCATGCGTGGCAACGCGGCCTTGGCGGCCCGCTTGGCCATGGCACCGTCGCACGCTGCAAGCGCGCTGTAGGCCCTGGGAGTCGCCTGCGGAGAGGCCTCGTCGACCGCCTTCATCAAGGCGCCGACTTCGCAGTCCTCAGCCTGGGCTTGGGGGGTGAGGAGACTGAGCAGGATGGGCAGGGACAGCGCAATCATGGCGGCTTCCTTGGTTTGTGGGCGACGAGGTAGTGGATCGTGCGCGGGCCGTCAACCCGTCAGATCACTCTCCACGTCCGAACCGGAGTGGTTCGATGGGACCACCCACCTCTTTGCCGAGGTGGAGCCGGGTCGGACTCATGCATCGGCGCGATAAGAACGTCCCTCCACAGGAGCCGCCATGTCCGACGCCCGCACCCTCGGCAAGCAATCTCTGCTCGACACCCTCGCGCCGCTGCTCGACGCTCTTCAGAGCGCAGACCCCGGCGACACCGACCTGACCGGGCGTCTCACCCATCGCTTTCCCCTCGACGGCCCAGAGCTCACGGCCGTGCGGACACAGGTCGAGAAGGGCCTCTCCGAGGGCTGGCTCACACCCAGAGAGGCCGGCGGCGTCCGGTTCGGTCGCGTCGCCAAGCCTGCCACTCCGGGCTCGCTGGGCTTCAGCATCGACGCGGTCGACATGAACGGACCAGGCCCCGGCCACACCCACCCCAACGGCGAGATCGACCTCTGCTTCGCCTTGGAGGGTGACCCCCGCTTCGACGGCAACCCCCCGGGCTGGACAGCCTACGGCGCGGGCAGCTGGCACGTCCCCACCGTCACCGGCGGCCGCATGGTGATCCTCTACTTCCTCCCCGAGGGTGCCATCCGCTTCGAGGCGAAGCCGACGGGATGAGACCTTGCCTCACGCACATCCTCGTTGGCGGCCTCATGCTGGGTTGCCTGGGGGACGGACCAGAGCCCAACACGCTGGGTGATCATGACCACTATCGACGCGCCCTCAGCGTAGCTGAGAGGGACAGCGCCTTGGCGCACTGCTCCCAGATTGCCAACCCAGACCGGCGTGACGAATGTGTGGCTGCCGTGGTCGAGAGATTCGACTCGTGGACCGATCCCGGGCGGCACTGCAACGCACTGACGTCATCGACCTGGCGCGGTGAATGCTTCTTCGTCCCTGCAGAAGGCCTCCAATCCGAGGGTAAGGCTAACGATGCTGCGGCCATGTGCGCCCGATCGGCACCATTCGAGCGAGACTGCCTCGAACACCTGTGGAAGATCGAGTCACGAGCAGCATTCCGAGGCACAGGGGATGTGGCAGAAGTCATTGCTGCAGCTGCGCGAAGCTACAC
>JAERSX010000292.1 GCA_016845285.1 Deltaproteobacteria bacterium
CCACAGGCGTGGTCCCCCTTCGACGCAGGCGTGGCATCGCTCGACGGCAACCAAGCCGCCAGCCGCGTCTTGTGCGCCGCCTGGGTCTCATCGGCCGCGAGGTTGGTGAACTCGTGGGGATCGACGTCGTGGTCGTAGAGCTCTTCGCTTCCGTCGGCGTAGCGGATGTAGCGGTGGCGCTCATCGCGCACGGCGTGGCTGCGGTAGCCGTGGGTGGTCAGCGCGACCTCGGTCCAGGCCGAGTCCGGCTCCTGTAGCAGCGGCACCAGGCTCTTGCCCTCCACCACCGCTGGCGCAGGCACACCCGCGAGCTCACACACGGTGGGAAAGAGATCGAGGAGGCTGACGGTCCGCGGAGAGCTCTTGCCGCGCTTGCTCACGCCGGGCGCGTGGATCACCACGGGCACACGCGTGCACTCCTCCCACAGAGCGAACTTCTTCCAGTGCATCTTCTCGCCCAGGCTCCAGCCGTGGTCGGACCACACGACCACCACGGTGTTGGCTGCGTGGTCGCTCTTCTCGAGTGCGCGCAGGACACGCCCGAGCTGGTGATCGGCGTAGCTGACGCTGGCCAGGTAGGCCTGCACGGCATCGGCCCACTTCTCCGAGGCGACGATCTTCTCGTGCTCGGAGACCCGCGCGAGGCGTCGGCCCGCCGCTGGAATGTCGCTGTGATCGTCGGCGAGCACCGTGGGGAGCACGATCTTGCGCAGGGGGTGACGCCAGAAGTACTTGCGAGGCACGAACCAAGGCAGGTGCGGTCGGAAGAAGCCGCAGGCCAGAAAGAAGGGCTGGCCTTCACCCGGATCGGCCTTCAGCTGGTCGATGACCCAGTCGGCCACACCGCTGTCGGAGTGGGCCCCGTTGCCGCCCTTGCTCGGCCCCCAGGTCAGGTTTCCGATGCCGCGGATGCCGTGGTACGGCCTCCCACCCCTCGGCTTGTGACGCGGCGTGTTGCGCGGCCAGCTGCAGCCACTGGGAAAGGCCACATCCCAGGATTCGGGATCGCCGGAGTGGAAGACCTTGCCGCTGCTCAGGGCGCGGTAGCCGTGGTCACGCAGGTGCTGCGGCAGGGTCTTCACCGAGGGCATGGCCTGGCGAAGCGGCTGGTCGTTCTCGTAGACCCCCGAGGTGCTGGGCCGCAGCCCCGTCATCACCGAGACACGCGAAGGATTGCAGACAGGTGCGGCGCAGTGGGCGTTCTCGAAGGACACCGAGCGGGCGGCCAGTGCGTCGAGATGGGGCGTGTCCGCCTGAGCGTGTCCGCCGAGGATCCCTACCCAGTCGTTGAGATCATCGATGCTGATGAACAGGATGTTGGGCTTGGCGCCCTCTGCGGCGGCCGCCTCTCGGGAACCTCCAGCCGCGCCCGCAGCCAGTGCTCCCGCCGCCATTCCCCGCAGCACACTCCGCCGGTCCATGTCACCTCCGCCAAGCGGGTGTAGCACGGGCCGAGGAGCCCTCAGGGTGTGACCACCAACACATCCGCGCAGGCATCTGCGACGCCGGTGCCCCGACGCAGACAGATCGCGGTGTAGCTGCCATCGGCGGCCACCCCACCGAGCACCTGCATGGCCGCGCCACCGGGCACACTCACCGTCCGAGAGAGGCAGCGCGCGGGCACTCCCTCGAGAGCACAGGCCACGTCCTCGGCCTCGGTCACAGGCAGGCCAGCCTGGGCAAACGGCGCCACCTGCTCGTCGACGAGCCGGACCAGCCCGCTGCGCGCGCCGTCACCTGCCGCGATCAGCAAGGCGACGCCCGCGCAGTCGATGACCACGTTGTCGTTGTTGGCCGCCACTCGGCAGCCGTCCGGAGCCGCGGGGACGGCGTCCAGGTACGCGGGCACTCCGTCGGGCCCGGCCTGGGCAGGCAGCTGAGGACCCGGGAGTGCCGGCTCTTGGGCAAGGGCAGCGGCAACCAGGAGACCGAGCAGCATGGACGCTCCGAAGGGCAAGCAGTACCTCCCGATCCTAACCATCGAGGAGAATGACCCATTCCCCTACCCTGTGGGCACCCGCACCAGGCCCACCGACGCCTCTGGCCCCAGCGACAACACGGACGCCGAGGTGGATCGACCCGCGAGGACTTCAGCCACGCCGGGCTCCGCAGCGACGAGCTCGGTCATCACGAGCTCCCCCGGGGCAGCCAGGGCCGTGGCCCGCGCCGCCACGGACGTGGTGGCGCCAAAGTAGTCGAGACCTGCGGCATCGGTGTGGGCGGCCAGGACCGGCCCCACCTCGATGCCCACTCTCAGCGACCCGAGCGCCTCCAGTCCCTGCCCGGCCACGAAGCGGCGGAACCGCGTCAACATGGCCAGGCCAGCCGTGACAGCGTCGGCCGGGTCGTGGAAGGCGATGAGCAGGGCATCACCGATGGACTTGACCCGCACGCCCCGGTGATCGTTCGCCGTCTGGGCGAGCAGCGTGAAGTGATCGCGCACGAAGCCGAAGGCCGCATCGTCACCGAGCTCTCGGTAGATACGGGTCGACCCCACGAGGTCGGTAAAGAGGAGCGCCAGGCGCCTCACACGCAGCGGCTGGCCAGGCGCCACCACCTGGGGCCCCAAGCGCCACCGGTAGCCAGGCCAGGTCGCCAGACGGGCCGCGGACAGCCGTCGCTCCTCCTCCACATGGCGAAGCACCACCCGGACCCTCGCTTCACCCGGGTTGGACACGTCGAGGCGAACCCGCCCCGCCTGCAAGACCACGGGGCCTGCACCGTGCTCGGGCGTCCACTCCAGCGAGCCTTCGCCCTCGTCGCCCACGTTCAACACGGTGTCGGCACGCCGCCCGCCCACGCCGAGGGTCCAGCGCCCCGGGCTCAGGTCCACAGAGAGCGTGTCGCTGCCCCCCGGGGGGAGCTGCACCAGCGCCACCAGGTCGGGCCGCTTCGCAGGGAAGAAGGTGCAGAAGCGCTCACTCAGCCCCGGCACCACCGCCGAGCTCACTGCCATGATCACCTCGACGTCGTCCACCAGATCGACGTCGAAGGCATGCAGACACCATCGGCAGCGACCCGTCGGCGCCACCTGCGCCAGCGCCTCTCCACGGGCCACCGTGGCACCGCAGCGTGGGCAGCGTGTGCGCCACAGCAGCTCGAAGACCCCCGCCGCCACACCATCGAGGCAGCCTTCGAGGACGGTGTCTTCCTCGACACCCACCGCCTCGGCCAGCGCCGGCGAGGACAACGACTGGAGCCCCCAGTCGGGCAGGCGGTGGAGGAGCTCACGAAGCTGCTGTACCAGACGCTCCTGGCCGCAGCGAGCGCGCCAGCGGTCCAGCAGGACCCGTGCCCTTCGATCGAGCACCCGCACGGGACGGGTGCCACCCGCCTGGG
>JAERSX010000293.1 GCA_016845285.1 Deltaproteobacteria bacterium
GTGGTGTTCGCTGCGCCTGGCACCGTGACTGGGCTCACCAGCTTCGGGGGGCCGGTGTACCGCAGCCAGAGCGCAGATCCCGCCGTGGTGGGCGCGGCCCTGGACAAGCTGGCTCACGGAAAGGCCGCTGGCTTCGTGGTGGCCGAGAGCCTCAGCGCCCCCGAGCTGACCGCCTATGCAGCGGCCCTTCCGGCCCACACAGGGCTCTGTCTTCTGGTGGTCGACCCCAGCCCCGAGCTCGTCGGGGTTCGGGGACTGCGGCGACCCGGCCAGCGCTGGATCTTGGGCGAGGGCGACGATCGGATCGTGCTCCGCGTCGGTGAACACGGCCTCACGGTCGACGACTACGCAGACTAGGGCGCGTCCATGGCCCGACGTCGCGGCCCGCCCCTGGGCTTCAAGATCCTGGCCAGCGCCCTCGTGCTCGCGGCGGTCCTGGTGCTGGGCGAGGTCGGTGCCCGCATGCTCGGGCCCGAGCTGCCGGCCTGGCGCCCCAGCGACAAGCCCGGCATGCTCATGTCGGGGCACCCCACCCGGCTGTGGGGTCTCGCACCGGGCGTCAACGCCAACGGCCGCGGCCTCGCCACCGTCGACCCCATCGGGCTGCGGGCACCCATCCCCGTCGTCCCGCGGCCCTCCGAACAGGCCCGGGTCCTGGTGGTGGCCGACTCGACCATCTTTGGCCACGGCGTCCCCGATGGCGAGACCCTGCCCGCACAGCTGCAGGCGGCGCTGCAGGCCGAGGGACTCGATGTGACCGTCGTGAACGGCGGTATCCCCGGCTACTCCAGCGCCCAGAGCCGCCTGCTCCTCGACGAGGTGGGCTGGTCCTTGGAGCCCTCGCTCCTGGTCATCGCCAACCTCTGGAGCGACAACAACTTCGACCTGTGGCACGACAAGGACCTGCTCCGCACGGCCGCGGTCTTTCGCGACAACCCGCTCTCTGGCTCGGCGCTCTTCCGCCTGGTCGCCAGCTCGGTCGACCGTCTCCGCGGGGGCCGCGGCGCCCACCTCGTGACGTGGACCCAGGTGAGCGGAAAGCCCGACGGCTCGGTGCGCCGGGTACCCCTGCAGGACTACGCCGAGAACCTCGACGCCATGGCCAGGGAGGCGGCGGCACGCGGCGTTGGCGTGGCCTTTCTGGGCCTGGCCAACCAGGACCTCGTCAAGGTCACCTACGACGAAGGCTCTTGGGACACCTACTTTCGCGTGCAGGAGGCGGTCGCTGCACACCACGGGGCCGTCCGCGTCGAGGCCCAGGCCACCCTCACCAGGGCTGTGGCCGATGGCGTGAGTCTCGACGACCTGTTCGTCGACGAGCTCCATCCCTCGGGCGAAGGTCACCGCCGCATCGCCGTCGATCTCGCCGCTGGCCTGCGTGGGGCTGGCTGGCCGGCGAAGCCACCCCTGGCCACGGGCGGTCCCTTCGATGTGTCCGGGCTGGACGACCCGTGGTCGGAGCAAGCCGAGGGGGGCTACGGCCGCGACTCGCCTCAGCGGTTGCTGGTCGAGGACAAGGAGGCCGATCCCAGCGCGGGTGGGGCGCCCGTACAGGGTGGCGCGCCGGCTGGGTCGCATCCCTCGGGTGCGGGCGACTGGCTCCTGGAGGGCACCGTGGCCGGCGCGGAGGGCCCCGTCACCATCGAGGTCAGCGCCGATGGCCGCACCCTGGTGAGCGGCTCCCTTCCGGGGCCCGGTGCGTTCACGCTCCCCATTCGCGGCGCTGCCGGCTCGGTCACCGTGACCGCGCGCACCGCCGATGGCCGCGAGGTCACCCAGACCGCCGAGGCGGGCTCTCCACTGAGCCTTGACACCAGCGGCGGCTGAGCACGCGCTGTCTGCGCTACCGTGAGCGCCCGCCCCTTCCGAGGTGTTCGATGCGTGTAGTCCCAGCGTCAGTGATGTTCGCCCTCGTGTCCGCTTGCGGCTCGGGCACCCTGCTCAAGGATGATCTCAAGAGCGCCGGAGACATCGCGGACGCCTGTGAGGAGTACGCCGACCAGGTCGAGACGGAGACAGTGACGGTCACCTTCCCGGCGACCACCGATGCCTGCCCGTGGGGCGAGGGCGAGAACGACGACCCAGCCAGCGGTGTCTTCACGGCACGTGTCGAGCAAGAACGCTCCCTCGACGTCCCCGACGACGCCGTGATCTGCGATCTCGACTTCGACTTCAGCGGGCTGGTGCCCGGCGAGGTGCAGGTGATGGTCTACGACGACCACTTCCTGTTCACCTTCAACGACATCGTGCTGGCCGGCAGCTACGGCCCCGGGGTGGCGGCCTTCGCCGAAGATGACGGCCTGCACCTCTACGACTGGGGGGCCATCCGCGGCTGGGAGTACCACGCCGACGAAGACTACGACCCCTACTGCGTGGGCTCCGACTCGGGCGATGCCGACTGCGACATCCCCGACACCGAGATCGAGGGGCCCATCTCCCTCAGCTACAGCGAGGACGTGGTCACCGCCCTCAGCCTGGGCGCCATCGAAGACGACCGCTACGACTTCGGCTTCGTGACCATGGGCGACGACAACGCCGAGACCGACTGCATGCACGAGACCTTCGGCTTCACCGTCGAGGTCCCCTACCTGGTGGCCGAGTAGACCATCTCAGGGCTCGGAGGGAGGTGGCCTCTCTTCCGGGGTTCCCTCGGTGAGGGTGTCGTCCTCGGCGGTGTCTGCCGGGGGGGCCTCCGTCTCGTCGGAGGAGATGACCGCGTCGCCGAATGCATCGGGGGCACGGGTGCCCAGGGCCACCTCGATGGCCTCTTCGAGGCCGGGTGAGCGCGCGGCCAGCAGCACCAACACCTGCTTCTGCACCCCGCCGAGCTGCTTGTCGGGGGTGTTGCGCACGTCCTCGCTGGCCCACAGTCCGCCGATGTCGAGCGGCTCTTCGCCCTCGGGCAGGCGGCCCAGGACCAGGCTGTCGAAGGAGGCGCCGTCCCAGACCGTGCCGAGGAGCTCGCCGTGATCTCCGGGGGACACGAGGGGGCCCACCTGGTGACGCAGGAGGAAGCGGCTGCTGCCTAGCACGAGCTGCTGGTCGGCGGAGAGGGTGTCGATCCAGGCGCGGGTGTCTTCCAACATGCCCCGGAGCTGTTCGTGGCGGATCCGGGAGAGTGTGCCGCGGCCGCTGCGATCGCGGGCGGCCGACAGGCGGGTGCCGGCGTCGGCCAGGGCCTCCGGATCGGCGTCGGCGCCCTGGGCGAGCAGCGGGAGCAGCTCGGCGTAGACCGGCTCGAGGGCCTCGGCCTCGGCTGTCGCTGCGGCCTCCTCGGCGTCCCGGAGGGTGCTCTCGCGCACGGCCAGCGCATCACGGAGCGAAGCGAGGCCCCGGAGCTGGTCCTCGGTGAGATCCATGCTGGTGAACCAGGCCAGCGCCCGTGCCCGCTGCCCCCAGCGCCGCCCGGTCTCTCCGTGCTCTCCAGCGAAGAGCACCTGGTAGAGCGCCTCCTGCTCGGGCCCCGCCGCCGATGGCGGTGCGTCCTCCAGCACGGGGGCGGTGGCCTCGGGAGGGCGGCTGAGCCGATCATGGTCGACGGCACAGCCCATGTAAGATGCCAGGACGGCGGTCAGGAGCACGATGCAGCCCGTGAAATACGGTGTGAACGTAGCACGGGGTCGCCTGGCACATGCTGCTGCGTTCGCGCTCTACGGAGCGCTGAGCCTGCTGATGATGCGGCCCGTTCTGGGCGAGCCGGACCGTCTCGCCCTGGGGCACCCCGGCAACGATGTGTGGAACCACGTGTGGGGCTACTGGTTCGTGGGAGAGGGGCTGCTGCGGGGCGAGCTGCCCCTGGCGACGCCGCTGCTCACGTGGCCCAGCGGTGGGGCCCTCTGGTTCATCGACTTCTTCGATGTGGTGCTGACCCTCCCCGTGCAGGCGCTCTGGGGCCCCACGGCGGCCTACAACACGGCCATGGGCTTCAACCTCTGGCTCTGCGGGGTGGGGGCCTACGTGCTGGCGCTACAGGTGAGCCGGTCTCCCTGGGGCGCACTGCTGGCAGGCCTCTGCTACATGGCCGCGCCGCACTTCCTGGGTCAGGCCTACAACGGCATCAGCGAGACCCTGGCGGCTGGCTGGTTGCCCCTCGCCCTGGCGGCGCTGCGTTCGGCGAGCCGCAACCCCACCGTGAAGAGTGGGCTCATCGCGGGCCTGCTCATGGGCATCAACACCGTGGCCAACTGGTACTACGGGTTGTTCAGCATGGTGGCCCTGGCCGGGCTGGTGGTGCGTGAGCTCTGGCGCCTGCGTGTGCGCGTCGACCGCGCAGCCCACCTCCGCAGGGTGGGCCGATGTGCTGCCGCGGGCGCCGGTCTCTACGGGCTCCTCGCCGTGCCGCCGCTCCTCGCCTTCGCCGCCTCCATGGGCGCCAGCGATGCGGTGGTCGGCCGCGATCCGGCCTTCGTCTGGATGACCCTGGTCATGCACAACATGACCGATGCCGTGGCGTTGATTCGACCAGGAAGCTTCCAGAGTCCCGACCTCAAGGCTCTCTTCGACGAAGACCTGTTGGTGGTGGTCTACGTGGGCATGGCCCTGCTGGGACCGGCACTGGGTGTCTTC
>JAERSX010000294.1 GCA_016845285.1 Deltaproteobacteria bacterium
GGCGTCCCGGTCGATGGGCTCGTAGCCCCCCACCGCTGACATGAGCTCGGTAAACTCGGTGTACCTGCCCTGTCGCGCGAGCTGATGGCGCGCTTGGTCCACGAGGACCTGGAGCTGGTCCGGTCCGGCGGCGCGGGCGTCGGCGTACGCGGTGGCAGCCATCTCGAGCTCAGGCCCGAGCCCGGGGGGCGCCAGGCTCCAGCCAAGCGCCTCGTTGAGTGCCGCCTGGGCCGCGAGCGCCCCCGGCACCAGAGGGCGCACGTGGACGGACAGAGCCCGCAGCGCTGGCAAGTCCATCGCCACGCCGGCGACCCCACGGTCCTCGACCCATCGAAGCCATGCTGCGCCCCCCCAGACTGCACACGGAGCATGCTTGCTGTCCACCAGGCGTGCGGCAGACTCGGTGAACTCACCGCCGGCAGACTCCACCTCGATGGCGACCGCGGGTTGGAGCATGAGGCAGGCCAGCCCCACCTCTCTGGCATCCACGAGGTCACCGAGATGGTGTTCGGAGAAGCCACGGGCCCGTGCATAGAGAGCCCGACTCAGCGAAGCCAGAACGCGGGGGTCCTCGGGGTACCGAGCCCTGAGAGCGGCGTAGGCTGCGATGGCCTCGTCCAGCCTCTCGGCGTCCAGACGCGCCGCGAACAGCACGTCGGCCGCAGCAAGAGGCACGAGCACGGGGTCACGCACTCGGCGCCGCTCCCCCCCTGTACAGGCCATCGCCCCCCAGACCAGGAGGCAGAAGGGAATCAGCCATGAGGTCGAACAGAAGCGCATGGGGCCCCTCGGCCTTAGCGTGAAGCGCCCTGAGAGGAGGCGGGTACTCGTAGGACGTTGACGGCCCATCGGGCCTGCGACAGCATGGTGCGGCGCCCGGGTGGTGAAATGGTAGACACGGGGGCCTTAAAAGCCTCTTCCCTACGGGGAGTGCCGGTTCGAATCCGGCCCCGGGCTCCCTCCCGCCGCAGACCTTGACATTGTCGACGCCGATTTCTACGCTCCAACTGGCCTACTGAATCGCCCTTCGGGCTAGCCGCACTGCTGCGAGAGTTGTTGATGGGCAAGATCATAGGGATCGACCTCGGGACCACGAACTCAGTCTGCGCTTTCATGGATCGCGCCGACCCCCGGGTCATCATCAATGAAGAAGGCGGTCGGGTCACCCCGTCGGTGGTGGCGTTCTCGAAGAGCGGTGAGCGCTTCGTGGGCGACATCGCCAAGCGTCAGATGCTCATCAACCCTGACGCCACCGTGCATTCCATCAAGCGTTTCATGGGGCGAACCTTCCAGGAGTGCCGTGCCGACAGCGAGTTGGTGACGTACCCGATTGTGCAGGCGAACGGTGGCGAAGTCGGTGTAGAGGTCGGCGGACGGGTGTACCGGCCGCAGGAAATCTCGGCGATGGTCTTGCAGAAGCTCAAGAAGTCCGCCGAGGACTTCCTGGGCGAGTCGGTGAGCGAGGCAGTCATCACCGTGCCCGCCTACTTCACCGACCGACAGCGCCAGGCAACGAGAGACGCGGGCACCATCGCTGGCCTGGACGTACTTCGAATCATCAACGAGCCCACGGCCGCCGCCCTGGCCTACGTACACACCCGAAAGAAGGCCAGCACGATCGCCGTCTACGACTGGGGCGGAGGTACCTTCGACATCTCGTTGCTTTCGGTGGATCGAGACATTGCCGAGGTCCGTGCGACGCGCGGGGTCAACACCCTCGGTGGTGCTGATATCGATCACGTCATCGTCGAGTGGCTCCTCGAACAGTTCCGCTCCGAGCATGGCATCGACGTGCGCAACGACAAGATCGTCATGCAGCGGCTTCGCGATGCAGCCGAGCGGGCCAAGCTCGAGTTGTCGAGTGCCACGTCGACCGAGATCCATCTCCCCTTCCTCGTCGCCAGCGCGAGTGGTCCAAAGCACCTCCAGGCCACCTTGACCCGGGCCACCTTCGAGCGCCTCGCCGAGCCTCTCTTCAAGCGGACCATCGAAGAGTGCAGGCGCGCCCTCGACGACGCCCAACTGAAGGTGAGCAAGATCGACGAAGTCATCATGGTCGGTGGCTCGTCGCGCATCCCACGCGTGCAGGAGTTGGTGCGGGAGATGTTCCGTCAGAACCTCAACAAGGGCTTCAACCCTGACGAGGTCGTGGCGGTGGGTGCTGCGCTCCAGGCCGGGATCCTCGACGGTGAGGTCAAGGCGGTCACGCTCCTGGACGTGACCAATTTCTCGCTGGGCATCGAAGTGGAAGGGCGACGCTTTGCCAAGCTCATCCCCAAGAACACCACCATCCCCACCCAGAAGACGCAGCTCGTCAGCACGGTGGTCGACAACCAGCGCACAGTGAAGATTCACGTCCTGCAGGGAGAGAGCACCAATTCCCGGGACAATGTCAGCCTCGGCGAGTTCGAGCTTCACGACATCCAGCCAGGCAAGCGAGGCGTGCCACGCATCCAGGTGAAATTTGCCATCGACGCGAGCGGCATGGTGGATGTCACAGCCAAGGACCTACGCACCGGTGTGAGCGACCAGATCCGCATCGAGGCTCCCACGGGGATGTCGAAGGCGGAGGTGGAGAAGGCTCGAGTGCAGGCAAGCAGCAATGCCGACACGGCCGCCGAAGACGCTCAGTTCCGCAAGCTCCGTGACGAGGTGGAGCGCGAGCTGGTCCACCTCGAGGGCCTGCTTCGCGACAACATGGGGCGCCTCCACACCAAGGATGTCGGCGAGGCCGAGCAGGCCTTGAAGCGTGGCCGCATGGCTCTGCTGAAGTCAGCTGACCGGGCCAACCTCAAGGAGCTGGGCACCTACCTCAGCCGGTTTGCCTCACACCTGAACAGCAAGCTGCAAGACGACGCTCACGCCCACTGAAGGGGCGCCCCCGCCGAGAGCTGCTGGAACGCAGAAACGCCCGACCTTTTCAGGCCGGGCGTTTCGATGTGGTGGAGCTGAGGGGATTTGAACCCCTGACCCCTAGAATGCCATTCTAGTGCTCTCCCAACTGAGCTACAGCCCCAGGGTCTGCACCACCTCTCGGCGGCGCCCCGCGCTTATAGCCACCGTACTTCTGCCGTGCAAGCCAGTGTCGATCACTCTCCAGCAGCTGCATCTGGCTCGACATCCGGGGCATCCCCGGAGGCGCCGAGCTCGTCCTCTGTGGGCTCCTCTGTCGCCATGCCTGCGACCACCGCCTCGATGCGCGCATCCAGCTCGTCGATGCGCTCGACCCCTCGAACGAGGCCAGGATGAGTGACCTCACCACCTTCGACCAGAGCCCGCACCTCACGTCCGAGCTTCTGGTACATCCGATCCCGATCTCGCCGAAGCATGCGCGCGTCGAGACGCACGCGGCCGGTGGCGGCCGCACGCCCCAGCTCCAACCGTCCACGCCGCAGGAGCACTGCCATCACGCCCCCAAGAGCATCGCCCAGAGCACCGGTGGCCGGTGCCTCTCCAGGAGATCCACCACCCGAAGCCGCAGGAGGGGGGCTGGCCTCGTCGGTGTTCTGGCCTTCTGCCGGGTTCAGCTCGTCCGCCACAGGTCCTCCTCTTCGCGCTATGACGGGCGGGTACCCTCGCCTCGTGGCCCCCGCAAGCCACCCGCCTCACACTCGGAGCTACCATGATCCTCGTCACCGGTGCCACCGGCCGTGTCGGAGAGCAGGTGGTGCGAACCCTGCGCGGCCTGAAACTTCCCACGCGGGCACTCGTAAGGAAGGGCAGCGAGTACTACTGGCTGAACGACACGGGCTGCCAGTTCTTCTTCGGTGACCTCCGCGATCCCCAGAGCCTGTCGCGTGCTCTGCGAGACTGTCAGTACCTGGTGGTCTGTAGTGGTGTCCGCCTCGAAGAGCGGCACAACAACCACACCTCTGTCACCATCGATGGCCATCGGGCCCTGTTCGAGGCCGCGAAGAAGCGAGGCGTCCAGCGGGTCAGCCTCGTGAGCTGCGCGGGGGTCGATCGGGGCTACGAGATCCCTAGCTTTCTCGCACGCAAGGCGAGCGAGGATCTGCTGATTCACTCAGGCCTCGACTACGCCATCTTGCGGGCGCCCCTTCACGAGCACCACTTCCTCGAGCTCGCTTGGCAGCTCCATGACAAGGGGAAGGTCTGGCTACCTGGTCCAGCGACCGGAACGCTCAACCCCCTGCCCACTCGAGACCTCGCCATGATGGCCGTGGCCAGCCTCGACCTGGCCACCGCCCGCAACCAGACCCTGACGGTGGGGGGATTGGAGACCATGACCGCGCAGGCCGCGGTCGAGGCCGCCTGCGCCACCGTGGGTGTCGACCCCTCCGGAGCCCGCCCCCTGCCCAGCGCCGCAGCGGCCTTGGGGAGTCGAATCGGTCGGCCCGTCCGTCGCTACGCCAACCGCCTCGCCGAGGGCCGGATGTGGTTCACCGAGGACTTCTCGCTGGACGGCGCAGAGGTGGCAGCCAGGTTCAAGCTTCCAGGCACCCCATGGAGCCAGGCGCTCGCAGACACCAACGCCACGCTGACCCTGATGCGGGACCCGGCGCAACGCGACAAGCGCATGGTGCACCCGCAGTTCTACGCCACGGTCTACGAGCCCGGCACGGCTCGGCTGGCAGACCTCCCCGACGGACCACCGCCACGGCGCGACTGAGCCCTCAGGAGGCCTTGGCTTCCTTGCCCTTGGGCTTCGCATTCCACACGCGGGTGGCCAGCAGCAGACCGAACAGGGCAAACGGGATCATCGCGACCGGCCACGCAATCCAGTTGGCAGGATCGGTGACAGGGCCTGTCAGCATCCCGCTCTCGTCGAACTGTTCCTTGGGCAGCAAGATCCCGTAGGTGAGCGACATCACTCCGGTGCCCAGGTAGACGAAGCCGTCGATGATGCCCACGGCCACGCCCACATTCTTCTTGCCGCCGAAGTCCATGCTCGCGGTGCCCGAGAGCATGCCGTGGACACCGATCACACACATCGACATCAGGACGACGAGCCAGCCCACGTACGGCGTGTCGTACATGAAGACGAGAGCGATTCCACCAACCAGCATGCCACCGTAGAGCAACCCGGCAACGGGTCCACGACGAGACTGGAAGACACGATCCGAGATGACCCCGGCGGTCAGACCACCCATGATCCCGGCGCAACAGAGCAGCATGCCCCAGTTGTCGTAGACAAAGTCGCCCTTGAGCCCCAACACCACATCGGTCTGCTTGGCGAAGGTGCGGTACCACTGCATGATGGCCTGCCGCAGGAACCCACTGCAGAACTCGATGAGCGCGATGGTCATGATGATCGGATTGCGCAACATCATCTTGAACACGTCGATGGCACCAAGCTGAGGGCCGTCGTCACCAGAGCTGGCATCGGCTGTGTCGAAGTCGAGCAGACCTGCGTCGCCCGGAGTGTTCTGCACCACCACGAAGTCGATCACCCAGAAGATGGCGAGCATGACCGCTGGCACGGCAAAGACGGCCACAGGCCCCCAATTGTCGACGATGGCGTAGCCCCAGTCGAAGGCGAAGTAGATGCCCAACGAGATGATGATGCCGAAGATGGCGCCGAAGACGCCGCGTTCGCGCACGTGGAACCAGGGCGCATTGCACTTGACGATGGCCACCGCGCCGAAGCTCTGGAAGTACATGTTCAAGCCGTAGAGCACGCTGAACACGAGCACGAAGTTGTCGGCGATGGTGGCCTGGAGCGGACCAGCGCTCATGAGCTGCCACGATGCCAGGCCCATCAACAGGTTCGCGAAGCTGGAACCACCCGCGCCCAGCAGGATGGCCTTGCGGCCACCAAAGCGGTCGGTGAGCGGCCCGTTGAGGAGGAAGGCCGAACCGTAGACCCAGACACCCACCGTGAAGATGACGCCGAAGTCGTCGTTGCCCATCAGCGCGCCGCCGGTGGGGTCCTGCATCTCCTCGAACGCGAATTTACTGACCTTGAGGTTGTACCGCCCCATGTAGAGGAAGGCGTACGTGAGCCCAAGAGGCAGCCAGTTCATCACACGACGGCGTCGAAAGGCCTTGGAGTGCTCGACGCCCTCCACGGGGGGAAGCCGGATGAGAACGATGCCG
>JAERSX010000295.1 GCA_016845285.1 Deltaproteobacteria bacterium
GGCACGCAGCGCGTCGAGGTGGGGAGTGTGGGCGAGCGCCACGGCGTCGCCCTCGTCGCGACGGCCCCAGCCGACGCCGTCCAGGATGCAGAGCAGGGTCTTGGGCATGGCGCCGGCTAACCCGGTGTCGGGCTACCTCGAACTCGGCTGGCCCACCACTGGGCGCCCAGCCCGCCCGCTAGCGCGCACGGCAGCAGGTAGGCCCAGTACACGTCGATGACCATTGCTACCGACTTCCATGCATCGGCACGGGTGGGTTGCCACGAGTGGGGCCAGAGCACGAAGTAGACATAGATGCCGATGAGGTTGGCGACGGGTCCGATGAGCAGGCCCGTCCAGGCAGGCGGCCGAACGAGGGCGGCGATGGGCGCTGCGATGCAGCTCAGGATCAACCCGACCAGAGCGCAGCGCCAAGCCGAGGGCTGCGTGAGCAGATCGCTGAGGCGCACCTCTTCGTTGGTGAGCATCAGGACTGCGCCGATGATCCAGCCTGTGAAGGTGTAGACCAGCATCATGCGTCTGGCCACGATCCAGGAAAGGGGCATGGGCGCAGCATAGGCGAGGCGTCGGATCCCGTGGCAGATGGGCGTGCAGAGGGGAGGGGACGGCTGGTGCGGTGATCCCACACACGGCCTGGGTTAGGGGCGATCCTCGGTGTCGAGGCCCCGCCCGTCAGAGGCTGCGAGGGCCACTACGACAACGCGCGCCCCACCTCGGAGATCACATGAGCGAGGCCCAGAGCATCGATCCAATGGCCCTGGCCCCCACTGCGGAAGAGCTTCGTCTCGCCTACGAGGTGGGTGTTCGATCTCGGGTCACCGAGGAGCACATCGTGCGCCTCGTGAGCCGCGGCGAGGTGAAGTTCGCCATCTGGGGACCGGGTGAAGAGGTGCATGGCACGGCCACGGCTCTGGCGTTGTCGCGGGTCGTGGGCCCAGAGACCATCGGGGTCGTGCCGCACTACCGGTCGGGGGCGCTGGTGAGCATGTGGTGTGCCTTGCACGGCCGCGAGGGCTTCACCCTCGATGTGCTCCGGCAGCAATTCAGCAAGGATACCGACCCGTTCAGCCGTGGTCGCCAGATGGTCTACCACCTCGACATTCCAGAGATGGGAATCCTGCCGGTTCAGAGTCCGGTGGGGATGCAGCTCGGAAAGGCGGCCGGCTACGCCATGGGCTTCAAGATGAAGGGCGTGGACAACGCGCTCACCATGGGCATCGTGGGAGATGGAACGACCGCCGAAGGCGACATGCACGACGCCATGAACGCCGCGTCTGTCTGGTCGCTCCCCTACATCACCCTGGTCACAGACAACGGCATCGCCATCAGCACGACCCCCGACGAGGGACGTGGCATCAAGGACTTCGAGGCCTATGCCGCCGGCTTCGGCATGAAGCACTTCTCCTGCGACGGACGGGACTTCTGGGAGGTCTACGAGACCACCCTGGCCTGCGCCCGCTACGTGATGGAGCAGCAGAAGCCGGCCTTCATGCACGTCCATGACCTTCCGCGCTTCAACGGCCACAGCTCGGCAGCCGATGTCACCTTCGACCTCGGCCAGGACGACCCGCTGATCGCCTTCGGCGAGCGCCTCGTCGAGCAGGGAGTCCTCACAGCCGATCAGATCATGAAGCGCAGTCCGGGAGAGGGCCGTGACTTCTTCGCCCACCACCTGTTGGGCAGCATCGGCGACGCCGAGAATGAGCTGCTCCGCAGCCTGCTGGCCAAGGTGAAGGCGGAGCCCGATCCCCCCACGGAGTCGGTGCTCGAGAACATCTACGCGCCGTTCCCCGACGTCGAGGAACACCCTGGCGAGGGGCAGACCAACATCACCTTCGCCGGCGCCGTCCGAGCTGCCCTCGACCACACCATCCGAGATCAGGGCGGTGTCATGTGGGGCCAGGATGTGGCCAAGCTGGGCGGTGTCATGCAGGCCTCGGCCGGGCTGCTGGGTGCCCATCCCGGCAAGGTGTTGGATGCCCCGCTGAACGAGCCGCTGATCGTCGGGACCGCTGTGGGGGCGAGCCTTCACCAGGACCTCATCGCGCTGCCCGAGATCCAGTTCGGGGACTACTCGCTCAACGCGTTCCACTGGTTCGTGTACATGGGCAACATCTACTGGACCAGCAACGGCCAGACGTCGTCGTCCACCATCCTCCGCATGCCGGTCGATCCCTTCGGGGGCGGCGCGGTGTACCACTCCATGAGTGTGGATGGCTACTTCACACCGATCCCGGGACTGGTGCTCGTGATGCCCAGCACCAGCTGGGACGTCTACGGGCTGCTGAGGACGGCAGCGGAGTACGGCGGTCCGGTGATCGTTCTCGAGCCCAAGTGGATGTACCGTCAGGCACTGGGCCCGTCCTTCCCCGGCGAGCCCACCGACAAGGCCGAGATCCAGGCGCTCAAGAAGAGCATCATGCGTGGGGAGATCCCCGAGATCGACCCGGGCCATCGCGTGCCCTTTTCCAAAGCCGTGACCCGGCGAGAGGGGCGCGACCTGACGATCGTGTCTTGGGGGCGTGCGGTCTGGACCAGCCTGGACGCCGCGAAGAAGTTGGCGGCTGAGGGCGTGGATGCCGAGGTCATCGACATGCGCACCCTGGTGCCGCCAGATCTCGACGCGGTCCACGCCAGCGTTGCCAAGACCGGTCGACTGGTGGTGGCTGCAGAGGATCGAGCCTTCGCTGGCTTCGTGCGGTCCATCCAGGGGGCTGTGGTCGACAAGACACCGGGCGTGCCTACCAAGGCTGTCGGTCAGAAGAATGTGCCGGGCATCGCTCAGTCACTCATTCTCGAGCACGCGACCATCCTCACCGCAGATGATGTGGTGGCTGGTGCCCGTGACGTTCTGGGTGCACAGGTGGGCGGGACCGGCGGGGGCTGGTCCTACATTCCACCGCGGTACTTCCTGGGCTAGCCATGGCCGAGGCTCAGCCGGAGGAACTCGATCCTTCGCGGCCGGTCACTTCGGAAGACTCGGAGATGTTGGCGTCCTCGTCGATGACCGCGATGCTGATGGTGTAGGAGTCGGCGCTGGCGCAGCTCACGCCATCCTGATCCTGGTTCCAGCTGGCCGTGCAGGTGCCGTTCTCATCGCACACCAGCGCGTAGGTCGCGATCAGTGCGTCGCCGGCGTAGACCTCGACTCCCTCGGTGTAGAAGCTCTCGAGAGTGTCTGTGCCCTGGGGGTCTTCGGCGATTGCCTCGGCGATCCAGAAGTAGGCCGTGTCGCCGGTGTCGTGCAGGTAGCACCAGGCGTCTGACTCGACGATGTAGGGCGTCTCGCCATCGGGGGAGCCGCCAGACCCTGAGCCAGACCCGTCTCCTTCGCCACCACCGCCGGTGTCGTCAGCAGCGTCGTCCTCGTCGCCCTTGTCTCCGTCCTTGTCTCCTGCACATCCGACGGTCAGGGCCAACAAGGGAAGAAGCGTCAGGAACATTGCTCGGCGGATCATGGGTACCTCCAGTGGCGGGAGTGTAGCCCAGGGCAGGCGCGCCATCAGGAGCGAGAGACTCCACCGTGGAGAAGGACTGGCACCAGAGCACGGCGGACAATGTCGGGTAGAGGCCGCCGCTCCCCCAGCGGCCGACGAGAGTCTGGTCCTGAGCCAGAGGGGCGGCGTAGGCTGCAGGCTGATCCAACGACAGCACCCCCGACCGCGTGAGCGGCCGGGGGTGTGTCTTCCCTCCCGGAGGAGGGTGGCACCGGTGTTGTCCGGCGAGTCCCCTTCAGAGGTTTTGGCTTGCGTCGCTGAGCCCAGCCCTGAGCTCCTTCC
>JAERSX010000296.1 GCA_016845285.1 Deltaproteobacteria bacterium
GGTGAGGCCGGCGCCCGCGAGCTTCTCCTCGGCCTCTTCGGGGTGCTCCTGGGCACGCCAGGCCGCGCCCAGCTCCGCCTGCACGAAGGGCCCGTCGGAGCGGGCGCCGGGGTCGGCGCAGCTCGGGCCCTGCTCCGCAACGAGCTCGATGGCGACGGTGTCATCGACGACTTCGGACGGTGCGCCCTTCGTCCAGCCGCAGCCGAGCAGGACCAGACAGAGCGCGGAGTGACGAGCGGACATGGGGGCCGGGAGCGGGTGACGCCTCGGGGGCTGTGACCCTCAGGATACGTCCGCCCCCCTTTCGCGAACGTCAGCCTTCGTCTTCCTCACAGCGTGGATCCGTGTTCGCCTCGGTGATGGCATCCAGCTCGATGGAGACCTGCAACCCTTCGATCTGCTCGGCGGTGACGGTGAGGCAGGTGTCCGTGTCACCAACGGGACAGGGCCCACAGCTCGTGCCCAGATCCTCTGCCAGCTCGCAGATCACCTCGGTGCTCACGGCGCCCAGGGCCGCGGAGATGTCTTGTGCGTCCACGGTCGTCGCGAAGCGAACGCCGCCCAGCTCCGTGGCGTCCGGCGAGAAGGTCCCCTCGATGGCGAGGTCGTAGAGGGTGACCGTGGCGAGGTAGGCGCCGAACTCGAACTCGTCGAGGCCGAAGGACACGAAGGGAGCCTCGCTGAAGTCGATGCCGTCCAGCTCGGCGGTGCGCTTGCAGTAGTCCTGCTCGTCGCTGTCGTCCGTGACGGACGCCAGGATGTCGATGGTCGCCCCCTCTTCACGGGACACCTTCATCAGCACCGACCGTGCGAAGAAGGTCGACAAGGTCTCGCCCACCCCCGCGCCGTCCATGAAGTGCCCTCCCGCGAGGTCGATGCCGTAGACACGGTCTTCGAGGGACACGCCGTCCTCGAGGGGGAGGCCCAGATCCGAGGTCGAGAACCCGATGGTGGGCGTGCCGTGGCAGTAGTCGAGGGTCACCTCGTAGTCCGTGGCCGGATCGAGCGGATCGTCAGGGGTGAAGGTGACGGTCAGCCCGTCCTCGCTGGTGGTCTGGGTGCCGGCGAAGGGGGCCACGACGGTGGCCGTGGGGTCGGGCGCGCTGAGCTCGAAGCGGATGGCGTCCCGGTAGTAGACGTCGAAGGCACCGTCGCTCGGATCCGTGCTGGTGATCGTCACCTCGCACACCTCGTCTGCGCCGGTGTCACCGGTGTCTGCGATGACGGTCGGGCCGCGACCGGCGGTGGTGTCTGGAGCACATCCCAACCCGAACAGGACGACCAGGAGCAGGCGCTTCGACATGGCTCACCTCGTGGGCAGGCAGGCAGGACGTGCACGACCGCCCCGGAACCCAAGCTCGATCCACGCATATGCGCGATCCGCCTGGTCTCGACTCCCTATTGGTCTTCGTCGGCGGCCGACGGCGCCCGTTGGTGACAGTCATCCGACGAAACGTGCCACCGCACATCCGCCCACCGGTACCCTGGCTCGCATGACCCTGAGCCGACCCCACCACAACCTGCCTGTCATGCTGGCCATGCTGTGCACGCTGCAGGCCTGTGAACAGCCAGCGCCGGAGCACGAGGCCCGCCCCGCAGACGCAGGCGCAGACGCAGACACAGACGCAGACGCAGACACAGACACAGACACAGACACAGAGCCCGAAGCCGACACGGGCATCGAGCACGTGCCAGGCGTCGAGCCCTCCGAGGGCCCGCTCCAGGCGGCCGTCTTCCTGGTCGAGACCAGCGGCAGCATCGGCAGCGTGGACAAGGTGGACGGCTGGCTCGAGGTCATCGAGGAGCACGACGACACCCTGGATGACCTCGACTCCGCCGACGTGGCCTGGTCGGGGCCCATCGGAATCCAGCTGCACGGCTCCAGCTCGCTGTCCTACCCCAAGAACAACTACCGCTTCGAGACCCGCGACGACGACGGCGAAGACCTGGACGTGCGGCTCCTCGGCCTGCCCGATGCGTCCGACTGGGTGTTGCACGGGCCCTACCCCGACAAGTCCCTGTTCCGGAACGCCCTGGCCTACCACTTCGCGCGCGAGCTCTCGGCCGATCTGGACCACTGGCAGCCGAACACCCGCTTCCTCGAGCTCTTTGTCGATGGTTCCTACCTGGGTGCCTACACACTGGTGGATCGGGTGGACCGAGACGCCGATCGCCTGGCCCTGCCAGACCCCGCTCCCACCGCCGCCGAGGGCGACCTGAGCGGGGCCTACATCGTGCGCATCGACTGGGACAGGAACGCCTACTTCACCACCAGCGCCGGCACCCTGGTCGGCTACGCCGATCCCAAGGCCACCGAAATCACCAACGAACAAGCCGCCTGGCTGCAGGCCTGGTTCGACGACATGGAGACGGTGTTCCTGGGCGACGACTGGCAGCACCCCACCGAGGGCTACCGAGCCTGGCTCCACACCGACTGCTGGGTGGACCACTTCATCGTCAACGAGCTCACCCACAACGTCGACGCCTACCGCCTGTCCACCTACCACTACAAGGACGCCGACAGTGACGGTGGGCTGTTCCATGCCGGGCCCGCGTGGGACTTCAACCTGGCCTGGGGCAACGTCGACTACTGCTACGCCTGGGCCCCCGAGGGGTTCATCATCGACTCCCTGACGGCCTGCGGCTACCCGTACCAATTCCCCTTTTGGTGGAACCGGCTGCTCTCCGACGAGGCCTTCACGAGCGACCTGCGCTGCCGCTGGGAGTCGCTGCGCCAGGACGAGCTGAGCGATGAAGCCCTGCTCGCCGCC
>JAERSX010000297.1 GCA_016845285.1 Deltaproteobacteria bacterium
GCGAGGCCTGCTGTGGGTAGCCTCGACATCACGCTGTACCGGGACGACCTGTACACCGGTCTCGAGAAGCCGATTCTAGGCGAGACCTCGCTGCCTTTCGAGGTGACGGGACAGACGCTGGTGCTCGTGGACGACGTGCTCTTCACTGGCCGTACCGTGCGCGCCGCTCTCGACGAGATCATGGACTATGGCCGTCCGAGGAGCATCCAGCTCGCCGTGCTCATCGACCGCGGTCACCGGGAGCTGCCCATCGCAGCCGACTTCGTGGGACGGAGGCTGCGGACCGACATGTCCGACAAGGTGAAGGTGACCTTGGGCGAGGGCGGCGACGGAGTGGTCCGGATCGTGGCAGGGGAGGGCTGAGATGCGGCACATGTTGGGCATCAAGGGACTCACCCGCGACGAGATCACCCGCATCCTCGACACAGCGGAGCGCTTCAAAGCGGTCAGCGAACGGCGCATCAAGAAGGTGCCCACCCTGCGCGGTCGCACCGTGATCTCCGCATTCTTCGAGAACTCCACGCGCACCCGCATGAGCTTTGAGCTGGCGGCCAAGCGGTTGTCTGCGGACACCCTGTCCTTTTCGGCATCCTCGAGCTCCACCCGTAAGGGTGAGACGCTCATGGACACGGCCCGCAACCTCGACGCCATGAAGCCGGACGCCATCATCATGCGGCACCCTGCCTCGGGCGCGCCCCACATGTTGGCTCGCAACTTCCCCTGGACGGTCATCAACGCGGGGGACGGCATCAACGAGCACCCCAGCCAGGCACTCCTGGACATGCTCACCATGCGGGATCACCTCGGCTCTCTGGCGGGCAAGCGGGTGGCGATCGTCGGTGACATCTACCATTCGCGGGTGGCCCGCTCGAACATCTTCGGCTTGACCACCATGGGCGCCCAGGTCGTGGTGGCGGGTCCCGGCACCATGTGCCTGCCAGGCCTCTCCGACTTCGGTGTCGAGGTTCGCCATCGTATCGACGATGTCGTCGAGGACGCCGATGTGATCATGATGCTTCGGGTGCAGCGCGAGCGACTGGGGAGGGCGATGATCTCGTCGGTGCGTGAGTATGCGCGCTTCTACGGTCTCGACCTCGACCGTCTCGGCAAGGCTCGCCCGGACGTGGTGGTCATGCACCCTGGGCCAATCAACCGAGGTGTGGAGATGAGCCCCGAGGTGGCTGATGGGGAACGCTCCGTGATCATGGAACAGGTCACCAACGGCATCGCGGTGCGCATGGCCTTGCTCTACCTGCTGCTCGGAGAGGGCCGACCCGCCCTGGGAGGCGACGATGCTGCTGCTTGAAGGTGGGCGGGTCGTCTGTCCGCGCACCGGCCGAGATGAGGTGGCAGATGTGCTCGTGGAGGACGGCCAGATCTCGGCGGTGGGTCCCGATCTCGGCCGGGCCGGGCTTCGCGCGATCGACTGTCGTGGAATGGTGGTGGCGCCCGGCTTCACCGACCTTGGAACACAGCTCTGTGATCCGGGTGAGACCTGGCGTGAGAGCCTGGAGACCGGCAGTCAGGCCGGTGCCGCTGGTGGCTTCACCACTCTGCTCCTGTCGCCCGCGACCCTTCCCGTCATCGACGACCCAAGCGTGGCGAGTGACGTGCTGCTGCGCGCCTCACGCGCCTCGGGTTCGCGGCTGGAGGCGGCCGGGGCTCTGACACGAGGGCTGAAGGGCGAGGAGCTGGCCGAGGTGGGCCTGGTGCTCGAGGCTGGCTGCATCGCCCTCTCTGACGGGGGCGCTACCCATGTCGACACCAACGTGCTGCGGCGCGCGCTCGAGTACAGCCGGCCCTATGGTTCGCCCGTGCTCCTTCGGCCCTCAGAGGCCGCCCTCGAGGCGGACGGGGTCATGCACCATGGTCAGGTCTCGCTGCGCATGGGCCTCCGTGGGATCCCCGCAGAGTCTGAAGAGATCGGCGTGGGGCGTGCCATTGCTCTTGCCCGGCTGACGGGCGCTCGAGTCCACCTGACCCACATCACCCTCGCGCGCTCCGTCGAGCTGCTGCGGCTCGCTCGAAGAGCAGGTGTGGCGGTGACCGGAGGCGTGCCGGCCCGCTCGCTCGTGCTCACCGACGAGGCCGTCGACGCTCAGGAGTACGACACGGCGACCCGGGTACTTCCTCCTCTGCGTCCTGAGGCAGACCGCGCCGCTGTCGTTGCTGGACTTCGCGACGGCGTGCTCAGCTGTGTCCACGCCGACCACGTGCCCTGGTCTCGCGTCGAGAAAGAGGTCGAGTTCGAGTATGCACCCTTCGGTGCGACCGGCTTGGAGACCGCCTTTCGCGCCGCCATGACTGGCCTCGAGGGGGATGTGAGCGCTGTGGTGCGCGCACTGTCGGTAGGGCCGGCGGAGGTGCTGGGCCGCGCAGCCGAGATCGCGCCAGGTGCCACGGGAGACCTCGTGATCTTCGAGATGGACGAGCCGATCGTCGTGCATGGACCGTTCCGCACGCGGGGCGTCAATGAGCCGTTGGTGGGCCGTTCGCTCCTCGGACGCGTGGTCGCCACGGTGGTCGCTGGCCGAGTGGTCTACGGTCCGATAACCTTGCAGGGTTGAGGGTTTCCGCATCACGCTGCGACCCTCCTTCGGTCGACCCCGGGTCGGCCTTCTGTTTTGGTCCCGCCGCCGAAGTCCCGATCTTGGAGTCCCGTCGTAGGCGCCCGTCATCACGACGAGCACCCATGGGCACTCCAACAACGGCCCTCCAGCAGCGGCACGGACCCAAGGAGTCAGGCATGCAGCGCTATCCGATGACGCCCACTGGGCACGCGAAGCTGCGCCTCGAGCTGAAGCGGCACAAAGAGGTGCTGCGTCCCCAGATCGTGCGCGACATCGAAGAGGCCCGGGCCCACGGCGACATCAGCGAGAACTCCGAGTACGAGGACGCCAAGCATCGGCAGTCTCTCTGCGAAGGCCGCACCATCGAGCTGGAGAGCAAGCTCGCTGCTGCCGAGGTCATCGACGTGACCAAGATGCAGCCCTCGGAGCGTGTGATCTTCGGGGTGACGGTTGTCATCGAAGACCTCGAGACCGAGGTCGAGTCTCGCTACCAGATCGTGGGCGTGGACTACGCCGACGTGAAGGAGGGCCGAATCTCTGTCAGCAGTCCCCTCGGCCGGGCCATGGTGGGCCGCGAAGAGGGTGACGAGATCCAGGTGAACACGCCCCGAGGCGTGCGTCGGTTCTCCATCAACGAAGTCCACTACATCTGAGGTGCTTGTGAGCGAGCACCTTCTCCCTGCAGGCACCGAGGCCGGCCTCCACGTCTGGGGCCGCGTGGCCGCCGTGCAGCGCACCCTCTACTGGCTCGAGCAGGAGCCCACGCGCATGGCCGGTGCGGAGTGGGTGGGCGCGAGCTGCCAGCGCCTCCTCGCCCAGGCCGCTTCCGAGAGCGAGGGCGAGCTCGAAGAGCAGCTCATGGCTGCCTTGGCTGGTCTGACAGCTCTGGCGGAAGGCTCCCCGGAGGAGCGTGCCCGCCGTATTCCGGAGCTGCGCGCCATGCTGACGGCGCTGCTTCCGCTGTCGCAGGTGGGTGCTCGCGCGTTGCTCGGAGAGCCCAGCGCGCGGCTCCTCCCGGCACGCCGTAGCCGCAAGGGCCGTGACAAGGAGCGGCGCAAGAACGCCAAGACAGCGAAGGCCGAGACAGGCCCCGCCGCCGAGCCTGAGGTCGCCGCTACGGGGCAGGAAGGTGCGGAGCCCGGCCCCCCTCCGGCGGTAGACGATCTCGATCTACCTCTCGTGGTGCCCGAGCGGCGACGCAAGCCCGAGCCTGCGCCTCCGCCTCCTCCTCCCCGCTACCACCTCGCCCATCCGGAACGGGGCGGTCGTCCGTTGGCCGGGCTGGACTCAGCCGCCGAAGACCTGCTGGCCGCCTTGGCGGCAGAAGGGATCCTCACGGTGGGCGCGCTGCTCGACCTGCCACCGAGTGGTCATGATCGCGGGGTCCTGCTG
>JAERSX010000298.1 GCA_016845285.1 Deltaproteobacteria bacterium
GCGGGAGCGCCACGGCGGCCAGGCCCCCTGCCCAGGGCGTCGACAGGGCCCGGGCGCCCAGTCCTGCCGCGACCACCAAGAGCAGCCCCGCACATGAGGCCACGATCACCGCAGCGTCGGCGTAGCTGTCGAGGCGTTCGCCCAGGGGGCCCAAGAGCAGGCCGTGCAGGGGCCCGCGGAAGTAGTCGAGGCGCTCGACCACGCCGTGGGCGGTGGCGCAGGCATTGGTGAAGTACCCAGGCCAGCCATAGCCTTCGACGGACTCGCCCAAGACGAAGGCTCGCCCGTGGAGCCAGAGCATCAGCCAGCCCAACGCGATGCCGGTCAGAAGAGGCACCTCGCGACGAAAGCGAGTGCGGAGTGTCACTCCTCGCGACGGCGCCGGCCGGTCCAGATCAGGGGTACCAGGAACAGGGGCGCGAGCGCCGCGCTGTTGCCGCCAGAGCAACCACAGCCGCTGCCACCATCGACCTCTTCAGATGCCAGGACCACGAAGCCCGCAGGCAAGGTGGCGTCTTCGCCGTTGGGATTGGCGACCACCACGTCGTGGCTGCCGACCGGTAGCGTGGCCGGCACGGTGCCGGTCAGGGCGGCGTCGCCGGTCACGACCGACGACGACAGCATCAAGCCGCCGATGTAGGCGCTCGCGTCCTCATCGAAGCCCTCACCCACGATGGCGACGCTCGTGGACTCGCCCACCATGATCGAGCCCGGGGAGACGGAGTAGACCGCGATGTCGCCGTCGCCCCCGTCGTCGCCACTGCCGTCTCCGCTACCCCCGTCTCCGCTACCGCCGTCGTCTCCGCCGTCGTCTCCTGCGCCCTCGCCGGCGACGGCCCGCACGATCCAGGAACCGTTCACGCCCAGATCCGACAGCGCATAGATGTCGTTGTTGTACCAGACGTAGTTGTTGGCGTTGGGAGAGCCACTGTCGACCACGACGCCGGTGACGTCATTGCTGTCGGTGTAGGGCCAGTCTGCGCCGGTCAGGGGGTCGGCGGGACAGATCCAGACCGCCAGGCTGCCCTCTTCGATGGTGACGTTCTCCCAGCCTGCATCGGGGTCTTCGAGGTAGAGCTCGTTGATGGCTGAGCTCGATGCGGTGGTGGTGAAGGCCTCTTCACCCCAGACCCAGTCGCCGCGGCTGTCTGGAGCAGTGTCGGTGTCCACGAGCTGGATGCCCAGCTCTGTCAGGCCGTCCTGCCCCTCCAGGTTCCCCGTGTTCGACACGAAGAACATCTGGATGGTGTGGATCTCGAGGGGGTAGTCCTCCTCCTCGGGCGTCAGGATGGAGATCACGCACTCGGGGTACTCCAGCCAGATCACCGCCTCGCCGGGCTGGTAGGTGTCGTCGAAGTTGGTGTCGTTGCGCAGCACGATCTCCTCGGCGGAGACGGGGGCTGTGGCAAGCGTGAGCAGGAGTGGGAGCATGTGGAGATTTCCTGTGACCTCCGCAGGCTATCCCGAGGTGAGCCGCCTCGCGGAGGTACCCTCCTCAGCCACCGAGTGAGGACTCTCCAGCGAGCAGCCCGGCGCGATGGACCAGGGCGAGCAGCTCGTCGTCCTCTTCCTCGGCGGCGCGCCTGGCCGTGTTCAGCAGACGTGCGATCTGTGTGTAGCTCACCTCGTCCACATGGCGTGACCGGCGGAGCTTCTCCGCAAAGGTGGCGGCTGACAGGGCCACCCGGAAGCCCTTGGAGGTGTCTGCCAGATCTGGGGCCAACAGCCTGGCCGGGAAGTGGGTGCGCCACTCCTCTGCGGCCCGGTCTCGTCCTGGCTTCTTGGCCCGCAGCCTGACCGTCGCCAGACGTCGCTGAGGGTTGGCTGCCCAGCCATCCTGGAGCACCACATCGTAGAGCGCCGTGACGCTGTGGCCGCTCCCGATCTCTCCGGCGTCGACGGCATCGTTGCGGAAGTCCTCATCGGCGATGTCGCGGTTCTCGTAGCCCAGCAGGCGGTAGGCAATGACCGCCTCGGGCTCGAAGTCCACCTGGATCTTGACGTCGCGGGCGATGGTCTCGATGGTGCCGCTGAGCCGCTCGCCGAAGACCCGTCGCGACTCCTGCATGCTGTCGATGTAGTGGTAGTTGCCGTCACCTTTGTCGGCGAACTGCTCCATCAACGTGTCCTTGTAGTTGCCGGTGCCGAAGCCCACCGTCGACAGGGTGATGCCCTCGCCGGCGTGGTCGGCGATGAGCTCGAGGAGCTGGCCGTGGCTGTCGGGACCGATGTTGGCGTCGCCGTCCGACAGGACGATCACCCGGTTCTCGGCGCCGTCGACGTAGGCGTCCCGGGCCAGCTCATAGGCGGTGTTGACGCCGGAGCCCATGGCCGTGCCGCCGCCGGTGCGCATGCGGGCGATGGCGGCATGGATGACGGAGGTGTGGAGCGCCGAGGTCGGTGGCAGCACGATGTCGCTGCGGCCGGCGTAGGTGACGATGGCCACGCTGTCTTCGGGGCTCAGCCGGCTGGTGAGCCAGGTCAAGGACTCGGTGACGTAGCCGATCTTGTCTGGCCGGCTCATGGAGCCGGAGACGTCGACGAGAAAGGTGAGGCGGGCGGGCTTGCGCTGGCTGGCCTCGATGCGGCGCCCCTGGACCCCCACGCGGAGCACGTGGTGGCCTGACGTCCACGGGCTCGGTGCGGCCTCCATGTTCACCGCGAAGGGTGCATCGCCCGTGGGGCCCACGTAGTGGTAGTCGAAGTAGTTGACGAACTCTTCGACCCGGACAGCGCTGGGCGGCGGAAGTCGGCCGGACTCGAGCTTGCGGCGGGCGATGGCGTAGCTCGCGGTGTCGACGTCGACGCTGAAGGTGGACTGAGGGTCGTCCTCGACCAGGGTCATCTCGTTGACGCCGTGGTGGGTGTACACCTCCACACCGTGGTGCTCCTTCAGGCGCTGGCCCGACGAGATGTCGGGACGGGCGCCGATGTCGGTCACGCCCGCCGTTCGTGCCTCGAGGACCGCCATGTCGGCCTCGCCGTGGGCGAAGAGATCGTGGAGTTGCTGTCCACTGGGCTGGGTGCCGCGGGTGCCGGTGATGCTGGCGAGGATCTCTGAATTCTTCGCCAGTGTCTGCTGTGTCTCCGACGTCTCGTTCTTGTTCTCGGGCTGCTCGGTGCGACTCGCAGGCGTCGCTGCCAGCTCCTTCGGGGGTGGCTCCTCCTGGGTGACCCGTTTCGTGACCGTGGCCTCGAGGGGCTCCGAATCCTCCTCGACCGTGGGGGTGTCCTGAGGCATCAGGACCTGGACGAAGCGATCGGGCGCCTGCTCCAGTGGCGGCAGCTCGGGGTCGAGGAAGACCGGCTGATGCAGGGCCCAGGCAAAGGTGACGCCGACGGCTGCGAGGCCGACGCACAGGCCGAGCCCTTCGAGACGAACAGAGGGAGGCAGCAGGTGATCTGGACCTGACGAACGCGACATGAGGACTCCGGCTGGCACGGGGAGCGGTCCCCATCTCCGTCCCCTCTTCCGTGTCAGCGGTTCGTCAGGTGTCTCGGGATGTCTCGCCCAGCGCCAAGGACTCGGGTCAGCTCGGCGGTGTCGAGGCGCTCTCTTCGGGCTCCGAGGCAGCGGTCTCCGTGGCCTCAGCCGTCCCGTCGGCCTCCTCGGAGTCGGCCTCCTCGGCCTCCTCGGCCTCCTCCACGACCTCGACCGGGTCGGTCTGAGGCTCGGGCAGCGGGATCTCCTGGATCTCCCGGTGGATGGCCGGCACGGTGCTGCCGGTCAACGGGATCACATCGTCGAGGTACCCCGCCAGCGCTTCGCCCTCGAGGACCTCGGCCTCCAGGAGCTCCAGGCTCATGCGCTCCAGGAGATCGCGGTTCTCCCGGAGAATTCGTCTGGCTCTCTCGTAGCCTTGGTCGAGGATGGCGCGGGTGTGGGTGTCGATCTCGCGGGCGGTGCGTTCACTGACGACCACCTCACGGTAGGCGCCGCCGATGCCGAAGGGGCTCTGGCGGGCTGCGCCGTAGTCGACGGGTCCCATGTCTGGGCTCATGCCCACCCGGGTGACCATGTCGCGGGCGATGGCCGATGCGCGCCGGATGTCGTCGCTGGCGCCGGTGGTGACGTCGCCGAAGACGAGCTCCTCTGCGGCACGTCCTCCGTAGAGGGACACGATCTGTCCCTCCAGCTCGGCCTTCGTGAGCAGGTTCTTGTCTTCCACGGGGGTGTACAGCGTGTAGCCGAGGGCCCCGATGCCGCGGGGGATGATGCTGATCTTCTGCACGGGGTCCACGCCTGGGCAGGCGGCGCCGCAGATGGCGTGGCCAGACTCGTGGAAGGCCACGATGCGTCGCTCGTTGTCGCCGATGCGGCGGCTACGGTGCTCGAGGCCCGCGATGATGCGCTCGATGGCGTCCTTGATGTCGGAGGTGTCGATGGCCTTCTTGTCGCGGCGGGCGGCCAACAAGGCGGCCTCGTTGAGCACGTTGGCGAGATCGGAGCCGGCGAGGCCTGGCGTCATGCGGGCGATGGCGTCGAGATCGACGGTGTCGCTCAGCTTCATCTCTCGGGCGTGCACCTCGAGGATGGCGCGGCGGCCCTTGAGATCGGGGTTGCCCACCATGACCTGGCGGTCGAAGCGGCCAGCCCGCAGCAGCGCGGGGTCGAGGATCTCCGGGCGGTTCGTCGCAGCGATGAGGATGACGCCCTTCCGGCCGTCGAAGCCGTCCATCTCGACCAGCAGCTGGTTGAGTGTCTGCTCGCGCTCGTCGTTGCCGCCCACCGGTCCGCCGCCACCGCGCGACTTGCCGATGGCGTCGAGCTCGTCGATGAAGATGATGCAGGGGGCGTGCTCGGTGGCGTTCTTGAACAGGTCGCGGACCCGCGCGGCACCCACGCCGACGAACATCTCCACGAAGCTGCTGCCCGAGATGCTGAAGAAGGGCACGTCGGCTTCGCCGGCCACGGCACGAGCGAGGAGCGTCTTGCCCGTGCCCGGAGGACCCACCAGGAGCACGCCCTTGGGAATCTTCCCGCCCAGCGAGGTGAACTTCTCGGGGGTCTGGAGGAAGGCCACGATCTCCTTGAGCTCTTCGATGGCCTCTTCGATGCCGGCGACATCCTTGAAGGTGACGCCCGTGCCCTCTTCGGGGGCCAGCTTGGCCTGCGACTTGCCGAAGGTGGCCACCCCGGGCGGCACCCCACTCTCGCGGCGTGTCATCACGAACCAGAAGACGATCATCGCCACGAAGATCCAGAGCCATGCCGAATTGTCGTTGCAGGCACTGGGTGCGCGTCTCTCGTACTCAATCCCCTGAGCGTCGAGGAGCGTGATGAACGTCGGGTCGTCGGGAACTTGCACGACACGAGCGGTCTTCGCTGGTGTTTCCTCCGTGCCTCCCTCGAACACCAACACGACGTCCGGTTCGTCGAAGATCACCTTCTCTACAGATCCTGCTTGGACCTCGGTCTTTGCCTGTGACCAGGTCATTCGGGTGCTCGATACCGAACGAAGGGCGGTGAGCACCATGAATCCCAACGCCACCAAGACGGCGATGTTGAGCATGAGAAAGAGGCCACGATTGCGCTGCATGTTCACGCGGTAGCCACGCCCCTCGCAGGGGGCAAGGATCGTGTGCCAGAATCCACCGGTTCCGCAGCTCTGTGCAGCGCTGCGGCTCGGAGGAGATCATGGAGAGGACTCTCACCTTGGTGGCGTTCCTTGGCCTTGGCCTGGGGCTCGGTGGCTGTGGCGACAAGGGTGATGACAGCGGCGCACCCGTCGATGAAGACGACGGAAGCGATCCCGCGGACGACACCTCGGACCCCATCGAAGAGCGACAGGACCTCGACCATGATGGCTACTGGGATGACGAGGACTGCGACGACAACAACTACGCCGTCTACCCGGGCGCCGACGAGCTGTGCGATGGCGTCGACAACAATTGCGATGAGGTGGTGGACGAGGGCTTCGACAGCGACGGTGACGGTGAGAACTCGTCTGCGGAGTGTGCCGACGGCACCGACTGCGACGACACCGACGCGACCATCGGCGCGGAAGCCGAGGAGATTCCCTACGATGATGTCGACCAGGACTGCGATGGCGAAGATCTGGTCGATGTCGACGGCGATGGCTTCACCGGCGAAGACGGTGGCGGCAACGACTGCGATGACGAGGACGACACTGTCTACCCGGGCGCCGACGAGATCGCGAAGGATGGCATCGACCAGGACTGCGACGGCGACGACAACTACGACGGCGACGGCGACGGCCACGAGGACGAGCCCTACGGCGAGGACTGTGACGACGAAGACGCCCTCGTCTACCCGGAGGCCTGGGACTGGTACAACGACGGGGTCGACTCCAACTGTGATGGGGCCGACGACACCCAGCGCGATCTGGCCGATGCCAACCACACCATCTCCATGAGTGGTGCCGACAACGCCCGGTTCGGAGCGGGCATCGCGGTCTGCGACTTCGACGAGGACGGTGTCGACGATCTCTTCGTGGCCAGCTCCGAGTACAGCGAGTGGGCTGGCCGCATCAGCGGCTTCTACGGTCGCGACGCGTGGGCCTGGAAAGACGACATGGACGACACCGAGGCTGATCTCGACATCACCTCGGAAGACAACCTGATGGGCTTCGGCGTCCACTGTGACGACGTCGACGGTGACGGCCACATGGATCTCATCGCCCACCGCGCCGCCTTCTACAACGACGTGGCCGAGAGTCTGTTCATCTACATCAACGATCCCGGTCTGATCATCTGGTACGGCGACGGCAGCCAGTGGACCGGGTCGATGTCGGACGCCGACGCCGACGCCGAGCTCACAGTCGAGCTCGACATGTCCGACAGCCAGTCCATCTTCAGCTTCGACACCGAGGTCGGCGACCTCGACGCGGACGGCGCCGCCGAGCTCCTCATCACCATGGAGCCCGACGACGACTACTACCCCGACGCCTCCTACGCGATCTACATCGCGCCAGGCACCGCCTACTCGGGTGACGTCAGCTTCGACGCCGTGGCCGTGGCCATGTTGAGTCACGACGAGGACGGCACCGTCAGCGACATCGACATCGTCGACGACTTCACCGGCGACGGCTACGCCGAGCTCATCGTTCATCAGCCCCTCATGACCTTCGACAACTCCTACGATGGCCGGCTGAGCGTGGTGTCGGGATTGCCGAGCGGCTCCTCGAGCATCTCCTCCTACGCCACCGCAGACATCGACGGGGACAGCGGCTACTACTTCGGATACCGCTCGGGCTACGGCGACTTCGACGGCGATGGCACCACCGATGCCGCGGTGAGTGCACCCGTGGACGCGACCTACGGCACAGCCGATGCCGGCGCCATCTATGTCTACATGGACGTGGGCTCGGCCTGGACCTCGCGCGGGCTCAGCGCCGAGGACTCCTTGGACGAGAGCACGACGGGGCGCACGGAATCCGGCCAGCTGGGACTGCGGGTCTTCGGGGTGGGGGACATCGACGGTGA
>JAERSX010000299.1 GCA_016845285.1 Deltaproteobacteria bacterium
CTTCATATCCGCTGGGCGACCCTGACCCCCATGTCCGGGTTCGAGAGGGGCAACCACACCGGTCTCGGGGGCCGAGGAGCCGATGACTCCGTGAATCACGGAGTCATTGCTGAATTCAAGGAGTTGGCACGGCTCCTGCACTTCATCTCGGAAACGGAGCGTCCATGTCCCGGTACACCCCTCTCGTCCTGTTCCCCCTCCTGGCGATGATGGCCTGCACGGCCGACATGGGCGTGGCCACCGACGTCGGTGTCACCGCGGGCGGCGCCCAGGACATCGGCCTGGCCCGTGAGGTCGTCGAGGCTGGCTTCATCCCCGGATCCGAGAGCTACACCGCCGAGGGCCTCATCTCCGAGCACGATCTGCCCCTGGTGGGGGAGGACTGCAGCGAGGCGCTGTGTCCCCGCGGTGCTGCCGCGACGGTCGAGCCGCTCGATGGCCGGGGCACCCGGATGCTGGTGCAGCTCGGGTTCGGCAGCCGCTTCGATCAGGAAGGCTTCGCCCGTGGGCCACTCGATCTCGCTCTGGCCGTCGATGTGAGCGGGTCCATGGCGGGAAGCAAGATCGAGGCCACCCGCGATGCACTCCACACGCTGGCCGACGAGCTGGACGCCGGGGACACCGTGTCGCTGGTGGCCTTCGACGATCGGGCCGAGGTTCGGCTGCCCCTCACCACCATGGACGCCGAGGGCCGGGACCGCCTTCACACCGAGATCGACCGGCTGCAGGATCGCGGGTCCACCAACATCGAGGCCGGCCTCTCCCTCGCGTACGGGCAGATCCCCGACCTCGGACCTGACGCAGACGGCCTCGGCCAGCGCGTCATGCTCTTCACCGACGCGCTCCCCAACGTGGGCGCCACCGGTACCGGTTCCTTCGTGGAGCTGGCACGTGTCCACGCTGACATGGACATCGGGCTGACCGTCTTGGGGCTGGGGCTGGACCTCGGCACCGAGCTGGCCACGGCCATGAGCGAGGTGCGGGGCGGCAACCACTTCACCTTGCTCGAGGCCGAGGACATCCGCACCGTGTTCGACGAGGACTTCGACTACATCGTCACCCCCGTCGCCTATGACCTCGATGTGGAGATCCGGCCGGTGACTTCGCTCCATGTGGAGACCGGACTCGGGGCACCTGTGGACGAGGCCGCGGGCACGGTTCGGTTCGGTGTCTCCACGCTCTTCTTTTCCCGCAGCAACGGCGGCCTGGGGGTGCTCCTCGCGCCTGATGACGGGGTGCTCGCGGCCCTGCCCGATGACGAGGTGGTGCACTTCGTCCTGAGCTACGAGCAGGCCGCCGACGGCGTGGTCGTGGAGCGAACCCTCAGGGTGGCCTTCGATGGGGGGGAGAGCTGGACCGGCGACGTGTACGAGAGCGCTGCGGCTGATGACGAGGGGGTCTACAAGATGGCGGCCTTGGTCGACGTCTTCGATGCGCTCGGGGCTGGCTCCGCGTTCTGCGAGGGAAGCCTCGATGGCGGTGTGGCCGCCGATCGCATGAAGCGGGCCTTGGACCGGGTGGAGGCTGCCGATGCCGAGCTGGGCGATCGGAGCTTCGCCGACGAGCGGGAGTTGCTCTCGAAGCTGCGGTCCAATCTGAGCCATGGGGCATCACGTTGCCTGTGAGCCCTTCGAGGCCGTGTCGACCACAACCGCTAAAGTGTTGATTCAAACGATCCGTACTTGTTGTCACCAATGGCCGAAAGAGGCCTCAGGAGTGAGCATGCAGAGCCAAGCAGGACCCACGCAGAACGAAATGGTCGACATCGTGTGCATGGAGGCTTCGCGGCCTCTGATCCGGGGTCGGCTCGTCTCCATCAAGGACGACGTCTGCAGGGTGGATGTGGGCATCGCGTCGCTGGTGGTGCCCACGGGCGCCTCCACCATCGTGAGCTTCCCGTCGGGCAGTGCTCCCCGCATCGTGGGGCAGGTCTTGGCCTTGGAGCACGGCGAGCTGGCCGTGTCCTGTGAGGCCCTCAAGAAGCCCGAACGCCGCGAGTACCCTCGCATGATCGCGGGAATCCCCCTCCGCTGCCAGAAGGTCGAGGACGAGGTGTCCGCCACGCGCTGGCTGGCTGGTGGTCCGGAGGCCAACGGGAACTGGGCTCACCCAACCGAGACCCTGCTGAACTTCAGCGTGACCGGCCTCTGCTTCGATGCGCCCGTCACATGTGAGAAGGGCGATCTGCTGCTCCTCGAGTTCACCGTGGGCACGGGCCGACCGACCTGGCGGGCCTCCGGCCGGGTGATGCGGATGGAGGGCAGCACGTCGCCTCCCGAGATCGCCATCGCCTTCGAGGATGTCCCCGACGAGGCGCTCGCCGCCCTGACCGAGCGGACTCTCGCCATCCAAGCTGCCCTGCTCTGAGGGTGGATCACAGAGGCCTCGGGTCACGCCGAGGCCTCAGCCTGCGAGCAGCTCGCTCGCCAGGCGACGCACGGTGGCTCCGTCGGCCTCGCCCTTGTGCGTGCGCATGACGGAGCCCATGACCTTGCCCATGTCTCGCGGCGAGCTGGCGCCGGTGGCGGCGATGGCTTGCTGTACCCATGCCCGCATGGTCGCCTCGTCCGGGCCGGTGGGCAGGAAGCCCGCGATGACGTCGAGCTCTGCCTGTTCCTGGGCAGCGAGGTCGGCACGGTCGGCAGCGGTGTAGCTGTCGATGCTGTCGCGGCGCTGACGTGCCAGGCGCTTGAGCACCACCAGTGCCTTGTCGTCGGCGAGGGTCTCGCTGCCATCTTCCTTGAGCGCCGCGATGATGCCGGCTCGGATGTTGCGCAGAGCGCTGAGGCGGACCTTGTCGCGGGCGCGCATGGCGTCCTTCATCTGGCTGCTGACCTCGTCCTGGATCGACACGGCGACCTCCATGGGCGCGCCCCTATTTCGATCTCTCAGCCCGCGCTGATCGCGACATCTTCGATGCGCAGTGTGGGCAGTCGCCGGGTGCCGTAGATGGTCTGCCGCTCCTCGCTGATGCCGCTGATGGCATCGAGGCAGCGCCAGAGGTTGCCGGCCACCGTGGTCTCGCGGATGGGCCTGGCGATGCCGTGCTCGATGAGGAAGCCGTTCTTGACCACGCCCGAGAAGTCACCGCTGGTGGGAGAGACCGTGCCGCTGAAGCGGCTCATGAGCACGCCGCGTGGCATGTCACGGAGGGTCGCGAGGGGGGTGGCGCCGGCGGCCAGCGACAAGGCGGCCAGGCCGATGACTGGCGGGGAGTCGGCGCCACCGAGGGCGTTGCCCGTGGGAGCCGTGTTGCTGCGACGGGCTTCGTAGACGTCGTAGAGCAACCCCTGGAGCACGCCCTCTTCGACGAGAGGACGCCGTCGGCGCGGCTGGCCCTCGCGGTCGAAGGGGGCCAGCGCGAAGCCCGGGAGTCCGGGCCCTTCGTCGGTCAAGGTGAAGGCCTCGGTGGCGATGCGGCGGCCCACCTGGTTGGTGAAGGGAGAGCGCCCCTTGCGGATCTCGTCGGCACGCAGCGCCTGGAGGAGGGGGTGGATCAGGAAGCCGGCGACGGCATCGGGCGGTACCAGGATGGGGCCGCGGAAGCTCTCGCCAGGCCGAGCTGAGAGGGCGCCCAGGGCACGCTCTGCGAAGCGCGCGAAGCTCTGCTCCAGGGCCGGCTCGAGAGCGTGGGCTTGGCGGACGCGGTCGCCGTCGTAGGCAAAGCTGCCCACCACCTCGCCATCGCGCGCCATGCCGAAGACATCGCCCGAGGCGGAGCTGCCGGTGTGGGTGGCACGCACGCCTGCGGAGCTGGCCACCGCCACCGTTCGGGTGTCGCGCTCGAGCCCGAGGGTGTCGATGGTGAGGCGGGGATCGTGGCGGTGGAGCTGGTCGAGCAGGCGCCGGCCGAGTCGGGCGAGGTCTGCGGCATCGAGGGCGTCTAGGGCGTCGTCGCGCACGTCGCTCGGCGGCAGGACGGCACCCTCGCCCAGGCCGGAGGCCTCGTCGGGAGGGCAGGCCCTCGCGAGGGCGAGGGCCTCTCCCACGAGGGCGTCGACCTCGTTCACGCGGTTGGTTGTCGCGAAGCCGAGCCGACCATCGACCACCAAGCGGATGCCCAGGGTGGTCTCGAGCCCGCTGTGGACCTGATCGAGGTCGTTGTTCTGGAATTTCACCGTGGCGGTGGATGCGCTGGCCCCGTAGATCTCGGCCTCGTCGGCTCCGAGCGCGCGGGCACGCTCCACGGCCTCGGTGCAGAGCCCGAGCAGGGTGTCAGGTGTGTGTGGCATGGGCTTGTGGCTCTACTGCTCGCCGCCGAGCAGAGCCCTGCAGCGGATGTATGGACCTCCCGCGTCGACCTTTGCGGGCTGGCCCTTGCCGCAGTGGCCGGCCCCCAGGTCCCAGCGGAACTCGCGGCTGACGGCGTCGACGGAGGACAGCACCTCGAAGGCGTTTCCGGTGACGGTGACGCCACGGCAGAGCCCACCCAGCTTGCCGCTGCGGATCCGCCGTGCGGAGACGGTGCCGAAGGTGAACTCGCCCGTGGCGTCCGCCTGCCCGTTGCGGGCCCCCTCGAGGAGGTAGCCGTCCTCGGTGTCGGCGATGATCTCGTCGAGGCTCTGATCGCCGGGCTCGAGGTAGGTGTTGCGCATCCGAACCAAGGGCGGATCGTCGTACTCCCAGGCGCGGGCGTTGCCCGTGGGCTCCACCCCGAAGGCCGCGGCGGTCTCGCGGTTGTGGAGGTAGCTCTTCAGGACTCCGGCCTCGATGATGCGCGTTCGGCGGGTGGGCACGCCCTCGTCGTCGACGGGCTGGCTGCCGCCGGCTCCGTCGTGGAACTCGCTCCGGCCGCTGTCGCAGAGCGTGACCAGCTCACTGGCCACCCGCTGCCCGAGCTTGCCGCGGGCCACGCTGCCCGACGCCACGAAGTCTGCTTCGACGGTGTGGCCCACCGCCTCGTGGACGAGGAGTGCGACGATGGCGGGCGACAGGCTGAGCGTGGCCCTGCCTCCCTCGGGCCGCTTGGCCGCCACGAGGTCGACAGCCGTTACGGCGGCAAGGCCGGCGCTGTGCTCGGGGCTCTGGGGGCTGCGGCAGG
>JAERSX010000300.1 GCA_016845285.1 Deltaproteobacteria bacterium
CCCTGGAGCAGGTCAACGCTCATGAGACCCAGCAGGCCGCCCGCGGGGAAGTTCGCATCCACGTCCACGGGCACCGCGAGCGCCATGAGGCACGCTGCGATCCAGACAGCCGTGCTCGCGCTGAGGACCCGCCAGAACCCGCCGACCTCGCGACCGGCCAGACGCCACAGCAGGCCGAAGCCAAGGGGTAGGACCGCCCAGGCCGCCCACCCCATGAGCTGGAACAACACGTCTGCGACATAGGCGCCGACGGGCCCCGCCGCGTTCTGAACCTCACCAAGGCCCGTACGCGAGAAGCCAGGATCGGTCGCGTGGTACCCGAAGAGCGCAATGCTTGCGTAAAAGCAGGCCACGATGCACGCCGCGAACACGAACGGGCGCGCGCGCTCCCAGCGACCGGCTTGCGGGGCACGACCGCGCCCTCTCGTCTTCGCCGATACCCTCGTGCTCGCCTTGGACCTTCCCTTGGACGAGGTCTTGGACTTGGACTTCGACGACGTCTTGCCGCGAGTGTTGCCTCGTCCGACGGCCTTCGATGCGGCGGCCGACTTGGTCCTGCCTCCAGACCGCGATGACGTCTTCGACGACGTCTTCGACGACGTCTTCCCACCCGTCTTTCCGCCGGCCTTGGTCGAAGTCCGACGCGCACGCGTCACCGTCACAGGAGCCGCACCTGGTCCGTTTTCCGGGGCGGAGGTCCGCTTAGCGGGCATGAAGGCTCCAGGGGCTGCCGGACGAGCCGAGGTGTTGCCGTGTAATGACCTATCTAGTGTAAACCATGAAGTCGATTCCCACCTGCCAGACGGCTAGGAAGACCTCGACCCTTAGAAGAACTGGAGAACCCGCCATGTCTGCTCGAGTGCTCGTTGTCGGCGGCGCCGGCTACATCGGAAGCGTCTGCGCCCACTACCTCCGAGGCCAGGGCCATGCGGTGGACACATTTGATGACCTCTCCACCGGACACCGAGAGGCCGCTCAGGGAACCCTCATCGTGGGGGACATCCGAGATCGCGCCTTCCTCACTCAGGTGCTTCGGGACGGACGCTACGACGCGGTCATGCACTTCGCGGCCAAGTCGCTCGTGGGAGAGAGCGTGCGCCATCCTCGGCGCTACTTCGACGTCAACACTGGCGGCACCGCTGCTCTGCTCCAGGCGATGGAGGACACCGGCGTCGAGGTCTTGGTCTTCTCCTCGACCTGCGCCATCTATGGCGACCCCGTCCGCCTCCCTCTCGATGAAGAGCACCCACGGGCCCCGGTGAGCCCGTACGGGGAGAGCAAGGACCTGGTCGAGCGGATGCTCGCCAGCTGCCGCGCCCGAGATGGCCTTCGCGTCACGACCCTGCGCTACTTCAACGCCGCAGGCGCTCTTCCTGACGGGAGTCTCGGGGAGTCACACAGCCCCGAGACCCATCTCATCCCATTGGCCCTGGCTGCTGCACTCGGCCAACGCCCGCCCCTCGAGCTCTACGGCACCGACTACGAAACGCGCGATGGCACCTGTGTGCGGGACTACGTACATGTCCTCGATCTTGCCAATGCTCACGCACTCGCGATGGAACGCCTGCTGGCGGGTGACTCCGGGAACGCGTTCAACCTGGGCAGCGAGACTGGCAGTACCGTGCGTGAGGTCATCTCGTCGGTGGAGCGAGTACTGGGCCGTCCAGTGCCACACAAGCCTGCAGCCCGCCGCCCGGGAGATCCCCCAGCGCTGTGGGCGACCAGCGCGCGCGTGCGCTCCGAGCTCGGGTGGATTCCCACGTGGACCGACCTGGACGAGATCGTCCGCACTGCAGCCACCTGGGCTACCTCGCCTCGGTACTGAATCGGGTCCGTGCACACCGAGCCTGGAGGCTCAGGCCGAGTGTCTCAGTAAGTGAGCGTCGCACCCAGGTGTACGTTCACGTCGTCGTACTCGATTCCCGCAGCACCACTCGCGCTCACCCGCCGGACCCACCAGACACCACCGTTGATGTCCAGCCAGGGCGTGGCGAAGTAGCTCATGTCGTACCGAGCGCGCACCAGGTTGTCCTTCCGGGTGATCTCACCCTGGTAGTCCTCGACGCGCAGTCCGACTTCGGTGGTGACCCCCACTCGGTCAGCGAAGACGCCCTCGTGCCGCACGTAGCCGTAGCCGTAGCTGACGAAGTTCGTGAAGTAGGAGTCCTGGAAGTCCTTGATGTACCCGAAGGTGAACTTCTGGTGCTCGGTCAGCTCGTACCGAGCGTCCACCGCCAGGATCAGACCCAGCGGAAAACCCTTCAGGTCTGCACCGAAGCCCTGGATCGCATCTGCCTCGGCCTCGTCACCCACGAGCTCGTTCGCGGCATCTTCGATGACGCTGTTCTCGTCGTAGAGAATCTGGCCGTAGCCGGCGACCACGCCGAGGATCAGCTTGGAGGTGAATCGACCACGCAGACCGGCGCTCACACGCCAGCTGTTGCCGTCCGCAATGCCGAGACCAGTACCGACGGCCGACACATTCTCGGGATCGCTGGCGTCCCGCGTATCGATGAAGTTGTCGTCCCAGTTGAACCACCGCATCTCGAAGTCTGCCAGCACAGCGGTCTTCGGCAGGAACTTCCAGCGGTAGCCCAGATTGGGCCCATACGCTGTGCGACTGTTGAGGTTCGAGATGTTCTGGAGGTTCAACGAGGGAGGCACGTCGTAGTCGTCGTACTCGAAGTCGCCACCCAGGGCGAACTCCATGGAGCTGCCCGGTCGGATGAAGACGCGACCACCCGCAACGTTCTCGAGATGCTGCACGTAGGCATCAGCAGCGTTGACGGCCTCCGTCTCGCGGCTCGAGATGGAGAAGTCGTCCGAGAGACGTACGCCGAGCGTGCTCGAGGGCAGCAGGTCGAGCTCGGCTCCCAGACTCAGGTCCTTGTACCGGTCCAGGTTGGCCTGCTCTGCGGAGAGGTACTTGCGGAGGTTGTAGGCGATGTCGAAGGCAAAGGCGGCATCGTCGCCCTTGATCTCCATGCCCAGCCCGGGCGTGACCGCCAAGTAGGCGCCAGCCTTGGTGGGCTCACCGCCTCCAACAGAGCCCTCTAGGAGGTACACGTTGGTGCGATACGCCCCCAGCACCTCGACATACGGGATGATTTCCGCATTACCGGTTCGGACGTGATCTCCTGGATCTGCAGCAGCCGTGGGAGTCGCGAGACTCCCGAGCGACAACAGCGCCACCCCACATCCGAGGCATTCCCTCGTTCCACCCATGCGCATCAACGTCCGTTACAGCTTGGTTCCCGCTTCAGCGGTATGGCAGACTCGGTCCGGTCCTACTTGACCGGTTCGGGGCAGATTGGCAACCAGAAAAGGCGATGCAGCCACCTATTCGAAGGGGCTGATGTCTCCAGGGTCGGTTGCCACGGTACCGATTTCTCCGGTGAGTGGCTCCGTTTCCTCAGCATCTGAGATGCCTTCCTTGTTGACTGACACCTCAGTCGACCCATCTGCCGACCCGACCTCGCCCATACAGGCCTCGGCTTCAGCGATGAATTGCCGAACCTTCGACAGAGCTACCGCGATCTTGCGAAACTCGTGGGCCGCCAGCAGGTCACCCTCGGAGGCGATGGCTTCGCTCATGTTCGACTGCGCACGCTCCGAGACCTGAGTCAAGGTCTTGATGGAGGCAAGCTTCAGTCGCACACATTGGATCTGATCCCCGTCGCCGCCACGTTCAGCTTGATCGAGCAGCTTCTCGGCGCGCTTCTGAGTCGTCTCCATCTCAGCGAGCGCGTCACGAGCGAAGTCGAGCTTCTCCTTGGCGGAGGTCGCACTGGTGACTTCAAGCTGTCCGCTGACCTCACCGTCTTGTGCGAACGCTGGAGCGCCTAGGGTCAGGGCTAGGGCCATTGCTGTCAGCCGCGTGCGCTGCAAGCCCTGGGTCCATTTGCGTGCCAATTTCAACCTCCTGGCGAAGCTTGACAAGGTCCACTTTAGAGCCTCATCTCGTCGCCGTCAATCACCTCGAACATAGTCAAAGCGTCAGGTTCTTCACGCACGATCGGCTCGTAGCTAACGAACTTTAGAGAAGAACGACAGAGGCCCGGGATTTGTTCCCAGGCCTCCGCTTCCGTGCAAGATCTGATCAGCTCGGAGAGAGAGCGAAGGGCAGGAAGATGTCCTCTGTGACCGAGGAGTCGAACCGCCACCGCCGCACCTTGCCTGTAACACAGGTCTCAAGCTGCTTGTCGTCCGTGGTGTTCTCAGCGATGGTGACCGAAGAGACCTTGCCACCGGTCACGACCACATCCACTGCGATCCGACCGTTGATGCTGGGGTTCTCCTTGAGCCGCTGGTCGTAGCAGTACTTGACCTGGCCCTGGTACTTGCGCAGGGCCTCACGGACCTTGTCCGCCACGTCACCCGTAGCTGTGGTGTCCACAGAGCCCATGTTCGCGCGGCCCGCCGGAGCCTTCGTGGAGGGGCCAGAGCCCACCTTGGAGTCTCCGCCGCCAGCCTGCGCCAGGTCGCCGATACCCGCATCGCCGCGTCCACCTTGATCGGTGCCGTCGCGGGAGCCCATGGTGCCTTCGGAGGCCACGTCGATTCCACCAACGCCCTGGAGCGCTTGCTGGAGATCCTGGATGCCGGCATCGCCATCGGCGAAGACGTCTTCGACCTGCTTTCCGGAGTTGTTGGCGCCACGGGTGCCGATGATGCCAGCGAGGAGCTTGGACTTGTTGGCCAGGTTCTCCTTCTTCTTCTCCATCTCGGCAGCCTTCTTGGCAGCCCTCTCCTCCGGCGTGAGCTCCTTCTTCGGCTTCTTCTCCTTGGGCTCGGCCTCCTTGGGCTCCTCTTCCTTCTTGACCTTCTCGCCCTCGGCCTCCTCTTCAACCTGGACCTCGACCTCTTCAGGCTTGTCATCCGAAGGGATGACGATGTCTACGAAGCGATCGGGCAGGGCCTCGAGGGGCACTGTGTCGACAGGGTCAGTGTTGTAGACGTAGATCATCAACACCGTGGCGATGGCCGAGAAGAGGGCCAGGAAGCCAAGGAAGACGGGATCATCGTCGTCGAGCAGCTTCGGACGGAAGTCATGACTGCTGACCATCCGTGCCGACTCTGGCGGCGCGGCGACGAACTGGAAGAGGATGGTGTAGTCGTCGACGACCAGCTTGCCCCGATTCTTGTGGGCCAAGGGAAGGACGAAGTGCCCGCCCTTGCGAGAGGCGTCTCCGCGCTCTCGCAGCTTGTCGAGGGGGTGGATGCCGTCGCGGTAGGCGACGCGCCCCTTCATGGTGTCGACGTACTGCAGTGCATACCGGTCGCCACGCGCTTGGAACAGCACATGGCGCTTCGGAAGACTGGTGGTCGGAATAACGAAGGTGTTCTTCGGCGATTCGCCGACGGTCACGTTCTGGCCAGGGCGGATGAGCCGCTCCTGGACCACCTTGCCCGCCTTGACGATGCCGATGCGAAGGACCTTGTCTGCCTGTTGCTGGTTTTTGTCAGCCATGCGTCAGTTTCCCCTGCCTCGGACGCCGTGGGTGCAACGCTGCGCGATGCGTGTCCCAGGGTTCCAAGTGCTCCTGACTCCAGCGATCGGATCTGGTTCGCAAACCTTTCGTCTCTTCCGCACAAATGGTGGTCGACGCTGGCTGTGCAAGCCATCCTCCGAGGAACCACGAGGGTCGAATTCGTGTGATCCCACCAAAGCATAGATCCCCGACCGTGGCACTGGCAACAGGACCCCCTTGACGACGTCGTGACATCGAAGGGGGCGCCGTGCGGTCCAAGGTCGAGGCTCGTCGAAAGACCCGGTTCAGGACGTGCTCCTACTCGGACTTGTAGACCACGAAGCGGAACTCACCAAACTGCGCCTGGCCAGCGGTGTACATCACCTCGCGAACCACAGCGAACGGCATGTTCCGGTCCACCTGCATAAGGATGCGACCTTTGAACTCGTGCTCAGTGCTTCCAGAGCGCTCACCCAGAGCCTTCGATGACTCCGCCTTCTCGAGGAGACGGTCGTAGAGCTTGGTGATTACCTGGCCGCGCTTCTCGTCTTCGGGAACCGTGGTCAGATTCTGGCCAGGGTTCTCTTCGTCGGGCGTCTTGTCCAAGTTCAGGACGGGGACACCGTCAACGACGATCTGATTCGACGCCACCACCAAGTTGACCGCAAGCTCCGGTGCCTTCTGCGAAGAGGACGTCGGGAGCTGGAGGTTGTCGCTGGGGGCGACGGAGATGTCGCTGGTCGAGTACGACTTGAGGAGGAACACCAGGATGATGGTCATCATGTCCATCATCGAGTTGATGTTCAGTGACGCGTCGACCGTGTGTCGTCGGGCTTTGACTGCCATCGTTTCGAATCCTTTCTCCGCACGGAGGCGGAGGAGTGCGCGCGCCTAGAGCGCGCCACCAGCGATGACGACGTAGGGGAACAAGGTGCGGGCGCGTCCGTCGGGACCCTGCTGATTGGGGTCGTCGCGGCTCTCGTCCATCACCTTGACGATGATCTCGTAGCGGATGCGCGAGTCAGGCACGATGATGACGTTCTCATCATCCGGGTACTCGTCCTTGATCAGGCCGAGGATCCGAGCCAGCTCGGGCCAGTCGTAGTCGTCGACACCAGTACAGGTGTCGCCGCTCTTACAGGGCACAGTGGGAGGACGCTCCTCGCCCTCAGCGGCCGGAGCAGCCTCTCCTTCCGAGCCTTCGGGGTTGAGCACTGCGTCCGCACCCAGGACCGTGATGCCGGCGTCAGTGACAGCCAGGCTCAGGTTCAGGGGCGGCTTTTCAGGCTCTTCCTCGACGGGCTGCGGAGGCCCGATGGCGGGAAGGGTGCTGTCGATCACAGACAGCTGAACGAACTCAGCAGCCATGATCAGGAAGGGAATGAGGATCGTCACCAGATTCATGATTGGAATCAGGTTCAGTTCCTGCGCATCCTCTTGGCGGCGCTTTACAGCCATGACGAAACTCCAAGGTCGCGCGGGTACCAGTGCATCAGACAGGTGAAGGCGTCACGGGTTTGCAAAAGGCACCCGTGACACCCTGAACTCATCCGTTGCTCAGGCACCAGCCGGCGCACCCTCTTCCTTCAGAGTGCCGCGACGGCGGGCGCCCAGGAGGTTGACGGTCTTGAGAGCGAACTGGTCCACGTCGTCCATGATCTTCGTGGTCCGCGACGCGATGATGCTGTGCAGCACCAGGGTCGGGATGGCGACCACGAGGCCGGAGGCCGTGGTGAACATGGCGGTGGAGATACCAGCAGCCAGCATGGTCTGCTTGGTCTCCGCAGAGGCATGCGCCACAGCTTCGAATGCGATGATGAGGCCCTGGATGGTACCCAGGAGGCCCGTCAGCGTCGCAACGTTGGCGATCATCGGCAGGAAGTTGGTGCGCTTGTTCAGCTGCGGGAAGACCTCGAGCACCGACTCATCGACGGCGTTCTGGATCTCGGTCTCGGACCGGTTCGCACGGGTCAGACCAGCCTTGAGGACACGAGGGAGCGCAGCATTGGGCTCGGCGTTGCAGAGCTTGATGGCGCGGTCGATGTTGTTGGCCATGATCAACTTCTGTACCTGAGCCATGAAGGCGGTACCGTTGATGTTGGCGCGGAACAGGATGTAGTACAGCCGCTCAAAGCTGATCGCCAAGGCGAAGATCAGCGTGATGAGGATCGGCCACATGAAAGGGCCGCCCTTGTGCATGGCGTTTACGAGGAAGTCCATCCATTGCCTCCCGACGAGATTCCGGGTTGATTCAGTTTGAGTGAGCATCTGAAGCTTGCGCTTCGCAGCTCCGGGGTCCAGCCAGCGGAACCATACCGGTTTGCTGGAAAGCTGTCATGGGGTGCAGGTGAACTTCCTGTCAGAGCCAGGAGACACCCGCCGAGTGCGCCTAGAACGGCTTCTTCTCCACACTCTCGACGATCCGTGGGATGAAGGATTCCCGCAGTTCGAGCTGGTAATCAGTGTTGAGATTCTGCCTTGTAATGAAGATCGTGATCTCTGGCTTCTGCACTTTGCCTTCGATGATTGTTTCCTCGAAGACAAGGCGACGCGTCTGTCCGAAGGCAACGCTGGCCAGTGCCGAGATCAGTCCGAGGGTAATGACACGACGCATGCTCAGCCTCCCCATGGGTTGTCAGCAGGGGCGGCCGACCCACCGTCAGGAGCGGAGCAGACCTCCGCAGCACAGCTGAGGCCATAGGCGCATTGGGTGGTGGTCGTACAGGCAGCGCCTGCAGTCAAGGTTCCAGGCGTGCCCACGAGCAAGCAGTAGCCGGACTGCCCACACTCGGTGGATGGGTCGCTGCACGTTCCCAGACCCGAACACCCTTCAGCGGAGGGAATGCCGCGGTCTACCGACGCTGGCGCCGCCTCAGCTGGTGCCGGGTCGACCGGCGTTGCCGCTGGGGGCGTCTCCGCTGCAGGCGTCTCCGCTGCGGGCGTCTCGGCTGCGGGCGTCTCGGCTGCGGGCGCCGGCACACCCCAGGCCGAACCGGTTGCGGCATCGGTGTTGACTGGCTCCGGTGGTGGCGGAGACATGCTGCCTTCCCCGCTGTCCGACCCACTGCCACCCATGGAAGGCGGCGGCACTGAGGGACCAGGTGCAGCCTCCTCGGAGGTACCGGAAGCCTCTGTCGCCCCAGCATCTTGAGCTGCGGCCTCTTGAGCTGCGGCCTCTTGAGCTGCGGCCTCTTGAGCTGCGGCCTCTTGAGCTGCGGCCTCTTGAGCTGCGGCCTCCTCGGCCGCCTGCTCTGCGGCTTCCCGCACCGCGGCCTCCTGCGCCAGACGCTCACGCTCCTCGCGCTTGCGCTTCTGCTCGTCGCGTCGCTTCTGGCGCTCGAGGGCCTTCTCGTAGCTCGCCTTCTCCTCGAGGAGATCCGCTTCCCACTGGCTGGCGACCTCGAGCTCGGTGCCACCTTGGCTACGGTAGGTCTCAATCTGGGCGAGGGCCGCGTCGTAGGACTTCATGTGGTCGCCAAGGAGGACGGCCAGGTTCAGACGTGGATCGAGGTTCCCGGGATCGAGCTCGAGGGCCTTCTCGTAGCTGGTCTTGGCGTCATCGAGACGGCCCAAGCCACGGTAAGCGATGCCGAGGTTGGTGTGGATGGCGGCGTTCTCCGGATCCTTGTCCCGCGCCGTCTCCAGTAGGTCTTTGGCTGCCTCCCAGTCGCGATTGTCGAGTCGGAGCTGCGCCATGTAGATCATGGCTGCAACCAGACCAGGATCCAGCTCGAGTGCCCTCGTCAGCTCGATCTCGGCGAGACCGGGCTTGTCCTGCGCCAGGTACACCCGGCCCAGGTTGCAGTGGATGAAGGCGTTCTGATCAGCCCCATCGATGAAGCCCAAGGCACGCTGGTAGATGAACAGCGCCATGTCGACCTTGCCCTGGTCGAGGTAGACGAGGCCGAGGTTGTTGTAGGCGTTGGTGTTGTTGGCGTTCCGGCTGAGGGCCTTCTTGGCCTGGGCGACCGCCTCATCATGACGGTTCATCTTCCGAAGCACGCCGATCACACCCACCACGAGGTCGGGATCATCGGGACTGTGGCGCAGGCCCGCGCGGTAGTTGAGGAGCGCGCGCTCATAGTCTCCGCGCTGCTCGGACAGGGCCCCCAGGTTCAACCAGGCCTCGGAGAGGGTCGGGTCGATCTCGGTGGCGCGCAGATATTGCTTCCTCGCCCTGCTCTCTTGACCCAGGGACTGGTGGGCCACGCCCATGTTGTAGGGCACTTCAGCCGTGTCGGGCGAGAGTTCCGCTAGCCTCTCCAGCTTTGCCAGAGCCTCATGAGCCTGGCTCTCCTGTCCTGTGGTCAGCAGGGCGGCCGCATCGTCGAGTCGTTTGCGAAGTACGATCTCGGGGCTCTGGCCACCCCAAGGATCGGCTGGCGTGGCAGGCACCGGGGTGCCGTCAGGGCCCAACACCATGTCGGGAGCCCCGGCCTCGGCCGCTTCGCCCTCACCCGGCACCTCGGCCGGGGTGGGCTCTGCCGCCGCCGCGGGCGGTTCCTTCGGACCACATGCGGTCAGCGCCAGCACGACCAAGAGAGTCTGTACACGCAGGACGGGGTTGATTC
>JAERSX010000301.1 GCA_016845285.1 Deltaproteobacteria bacterium
GTCGTGTAGTCGGGCTTGTTGTTGGTCGCCGGGTGTGGTCCCGAAGAAGACGGTGATGACGACGACGAGGGGCGCGAAGAGGGAACGCGAGCGGGAGACTGCAGCGATGGCGCTTACAACGACGGCGATGGTCGCTTCGACTGCGATGACATGGGTTGTGCGGGGTCGCCCGACTGCGACACGGAGACCGACGTCGACGCCGACACCGACTCCGACACCGACACCGATGCCGACACCGACACCGACACCGATGCTGATGCCGACAATCAGGCGCCGGAGGGCGAGATCGACGTGGAGGTGACCCCCGTCGAGCCGACCGTCGACGACAGGCTCGTCTGTGAGGTGACCATGGAGGCGACCGATCCCGATGGCGACACCGTCGGCTACTTGTATGGCTGGGACGTCGACGGCGAGGCCAGCACCGAGACCTCGAGCTCGCTGGGCCCGGACCTGACCGACTTCGGGGAGACCTGGACCTGCACCGCGACGTCGACCGATGGTGAGCTCACCGGTGCGTCGGACTGGGACTCGGTCACGGTCGAGTGTCAGCCGGGGTATTCCGAGGACTGCCCCGCGGAGTCCTGCTCGGCGGTCTTGGACAAGACGGGCAGTGCGCCAGACGGCGAGTACTGGATCGACGTCGACGGCACCACCACCGAGCTCACCTGCGACATGACCACCGATGGGGGCGGCTGGGTGGTCTTGATCGACGATGACTACGCCTCGGACTCCTGCCCCTCGGGGTGGACGGCGGACTCAGGGGTCTGCTACCGGGCGCGTCAGCTCGAGGCATCGGTCACGGTCGACAATCAGAACGTCGAGTACTCCGAGGTCTTGATGGAGGTTGAGCTGTACTGTGGGGGTAGCCCTGACGCCTTCAACGAGAACAGCTACACCATCGACGAGGGCTACCTCGATGGGGTCTCCATCACCTACGGACACACCCGCCGACACGTGTACTCACTGCCCATCTCACAAGGGGGCGGCAACAGCGACTGCCCATCTGAGGGAGGAGTCTCTGCGCCAAGCTACGTGGGCTCCGACTACGCCTGCGCCGACGCTGGCAGCTGTTCGGGTACCTGGGACGGCCCCCATCTCTCCGGGGAGAGCCACATCGTGACCTTGGGCTCGGCGCTGAGCGAGGCCTTCGAGGTTCGGCTGTTGAGCGACCAGAGCTACAGCGACGAGGAAGTGGCTGTGGGCAAGCTCAAGCTCGCGGTTCGCTGAAACAGGCGCTTCACTCCACCTGACCCATCAGGGAGACCAGACATGCGAAAGGCGTTGTTCACCAGCGTGTTGTTGTTCACCGGCCTGTTGGCATGCCCAGGCTGCGCCGGGGAAGAAGAGGACGACGACGAAGAGGAGAGGAAGGAGGGGACCCGGGTGGGGGATTGCTCCGATGGTGCCGACAATGATGGGGACGGTGCCTTCGACTGCAACGACTCAGGCTGCGCCGGATCGCCTGACTGCGACGCGGAAGGCGACGCCGACACCGACACCGACACCGACACCGACACCGACACCGACTCGGACACCGACGCCGACGTCAACAATCCTCCGCAGGGGATCGTCGTGGTGGAGGTCACTCCGCCGGAGCCCACGGTCGATGACGACCTCACCTGCTTGATCACTGTCGAGCCGGATGACCCCGATGGCGACTTCGTGTCCTACATCTACACCTGGCACATGGACGGCGACCAGACGGGTGCCAGCGAGTACTTCATTCCGTCGAGCGACACCGACTATGCCCAGACCTGGACGTGTACCGCGACCGCCACCGATGGCGAGGACATCGGCGAGTCGGGCTCGGACTCGGTCAGCATCGAGTGTCAGCCTGGCTTCTCGGAACACTGCCCAGCGGACTCCTGCCAGGAGATCCTCGACGAGGCGTCGACCGCATCCGATGGTCAGTACTGGATCGACCCGGACGGCACCACCATCGAGGTGACCTGCGACATGACGACCGACGGCGGCGGCTGGACCCTGTTGGTCGATGATGACTACAGCTCGGAGTCCTGCCCGACGGGCTGGTGGAGCACCGGCTCCGGCCTCTGCTACCGCGCAGGTGACTCTCAGAGCTCGGCAGAGTTCGACAACCTGGGAGTCGCGTACACCGAGGTGCTGTGGGAGACAGAGGTCTATGGCAAGGGCAGCCTGGACACCTTCGACGAGAGCGGGAGCGCTGACATCGACGACACCTACGTCGATGGGGTGTCGCTGACCTTCGGCTCGCCCCGGGACCACATCTGGACGCTGGGCATGTCAGCTGGCAGTGGAAACGGGGACTGTCCAGAGAACGGGGGGAGCTCGGCCCCGTCCTATGTGGGCTCTGACTACACTTGCGTCGACCTGATCGACCGCCACTCCAGCTGGGAAGGGCCCTACCTGACGGGAGAGGCCATCGTTCAGACCCTTCGTTCGGAGGCCGACGAGGCCATCGAGGTGCGCATGATGTCGAACGAGGGCGGCAGCAACGAGGACATGGCCATCGGCAGCATCAAGCTCGGTGTCCGCTGACCGAGCGATCGCAGTGTTCCAGCCCGGACTCCTCTACTCGGCGGGCTCGGCCGCTTCGGGCTCGGCCGCTTCGGGCTCATCACCCGCGGGCTCATCGCCGGTTGGCTCGGCACCGTCTGGCTCGGGCGCTGCTGGGGCCGGCACATCCTTCGCCTGGAGCACGGTCTCCAGCAGGTGCCCGACGCGAAGGCACTGCTCGGGACGGGGCTCCATCTGGATCAACACGGAGCCATCCGCAGATCGTGACACCGGGAGTGGACCGACCTGGACCTCCGCCCCTGCTGAGCGCCACAGGCTCCCGACGCACTTGTCGGGGCTGTCGCACCGCAGAGTGATCCGGCAGAGGTCGGTGTCCACCCACACATGGACCTCTGGTCGGAGGTACTCGAGGCGGGTGCTCCACTCCAGATAGGGCAGGTCGCCCATGGCGTCGGCAGGGGTGCTCCACACCGACAGTCGGCCGTCGTCCACGCTGAACCCGTAGCCCTGAAACTTGGACGACTTGATGTCCGCAGCAACCGTGCTCTCGAGGAGCGTGTTGAGCTCGGTCAGGGC
>JAERSX010000302.1 GCA_016845285.1 Deltaproteobacteria bacterium
TCATGGTTCCGACCCGCCCCGAATGTCAAAAATGGAGACGGTGATGCGCTGGATGGTCTTTGGTTTGCTCGTCACCGGGTGCGGAAACACGGAACCTGAAGAATACACCCCCCCCTTGGACACAGAGGAAACAGGGACCACAGACACCCATGACGACAACGATGACGACACCGATGACGACACCGATGACGACAACGATGACGACAACGATGACACGGGCAATGACACAGACTCTCGCACCCCCAAGGTGCTGACCGTGATGATCGATGGCTGGAAGCCCGAGGTCATCAACACCGCTGACACGCCCACGGTGGATGCCCTCCTCGCCGCCGCTGCCTATAGCCTCATCACCCGCGTCGAAGACACCACCATCAGCGGCTCTGGACAGACCTCGTTCCTGACCGGAGTACACCGGGACAAGCACCAGGTTCCAGACAATTCATTCTCAGAACCAAATAACGAAGAATACCCCCATCACTTCACGCGCATCAAAGAAGCCAACCCCCAAATCAGCACCGCTTCATACACCACCTGGTCCCCCATCCCAGACAACATCGTGTCTCACGCAGACATCAACATCTTTGCCGACTACTCCTCAAATGGTGATGCGCTTGTTGTGGAACAACTGTTGGCTGACCTGGCAACAGAGGACACCGACGTGATCTCGTTGATGCTCTCGGATCTCGACGCGACCGGACACAGCACGGGATTTGATGAGGACAACGCAACCTACATCAATCAAATGGAGGACATCGACGCACAGCTTGGCGCAATTCTCACCGCCATCGATGCCAGAACAACCCGTGCAGAGGAGCGGTGGCTGATCATCCTGTCCACCGATCACGCTGGCACCGGATACGGGCACGGCGACAACATTCCAACGCACCGGCTGGTGCCACTCATTATCAACAGTGATCAGGTCGCCGTGGGTGAGATCTGGCCCGCACCAGACGCAGTGGACATCGTCCCCACCCTCTTTCACCACCTGGACATCGATATCGATGACAGCTGGAATCTCGACGGGCGTGTACAGGGCACGACGGCAACCTCCCCACCTGTAGCCGCACTCAACACGAACCTCGTGTTCAATGGCGATGCCGAATACGAGCGCGGCTACACCGACTTTGAACCCGATGCAGCCGTACCGGGCTGGGATGATGAGGGGTACGCCACGGTGATGGTCTACGATGCCCCCGATGGCTTTCCAGCGTCGACCGATCCTGGCCCCGAGGATCGGGGCAGCAACTACTTCTGTGGTGGCGGCACGTCCGATGACACTCAGCTATCCCAGACGATTGACCTCTCTGCCCTCTCCGAAGACATTGCTGCAGGAGCAACCTACGAATTGTCAGCCTATGTTGGCGGCTACAGCAGCCAAGATGATGCCTCAGCTGTCTCAGTCACCTTCCTGAACAGCAGCCAGAGTGCCCTGCACACCCAGACCATTGGCCCGCTGTTGGCAGCCGATCGGGACAACATGACCGGCATGTTTGCGCTCTCCGAAACCGGCACGGTGCCCACCACAGCTGCGTCCGCAACCATCACCATTGATGCGTATCAGTCCAGCGGACTAAACGATGGATACACAGACAATGTCTCTCTGGTCCTCACCGCAAACTAACGGGAGCACCTCACGAACGGGCACCTGATCCATCATTCGCCAGGGACTCATTATATTGGAGAAGGGGTGACTTCCCTCCATGGCAACCGCGACAAGTGCCTCACCCGCCTGCCATGCGAAGCCAAACCCATGGCCCGCAGAGCCAACCGCCGCCAACGCTTCGGGAACACCTGGAGCGGGCCCCACAAGGGGCAGGCTGTCACGGGAGAAGCCCATGATCCCCGACCAGCGGTGGGTGATCTCGACACCCTCCAACACCGAAGACCCGTCTAGGAACCGAGTCATTCTCTGGCATGCCCGCACTGCGACCAGCGCATGCGGCTGCGAACCGTCGTGATGACCCCGGCGTGAGCGGGGAACTCGATGGGGCCTCTCGAAGCGTTCCACTACAGGCCTCGAAGACACGTGAGTGACCCGACCGAGGCCATCCCCAGCAGCGACAGCCACGAGGACCCGCCAGGCCCTACTCTGGCCGGGTACTTCATGGTTCCTACCCGCGGAGATGTCAGCCCCGCTGATACAGGGTCATCACACAGGCGCCGCCGAGACCCAGGTTGTGCTGGAGCGCCACACGCGCCCCCTCGACCTGCCGGCCCTCGGCCTGGCCCCGGAGCTGCCAGACGAGCTCGGTGCACTGGGCCAGGCCCGTGGCGCCCAGGGGGTGGCCCTTGCTGAGCAGGCCTCCCGAGGGATTGACCACGTACCTGCCGCCATAGGTGTTGTCGCCGCGCCAGATGAAGTCCTCGGCCTCGCCCTCGGGGCACAAGCCGATGGCCTCGTAGGTCAGGAGCTCGTTGGCGGTGAAGCAGTCGTGGAGCTCGACCACGTCGACGTCCTCGGGGCCTACTCCCGCCTGCTCGTAGAGCGCCGCGGAGGCCTCACGGGCCATGTCGAAGCCGCACATCTTGATCATGGAGTCACCGAAGCTGCTGCCGAAGTCGGTGCGCATGGTCTGGGCGGCGATGTAGACGGCGTCGCTGATGCCCTTCTTGGCTGCGAAGTCCGAGGAGCAGAGCACGGCTGCGGCGGCCCCGCAGGTGGGCGGGCAGCACTGGAAGCGGGTCAGGGGCTCGAAGACCATGGGCGAGGCCAGGATCTCGTCCACGCTGAGCTCCTGCCCGAAGAGCGCGTAGGGGTTCTTCGACGCGTGCTTGCGGGCCTTCTCGGCGATCTTGGCGAAGGTCTCGCGCTTGGTGCCGTGTTGCCACTGGTACTCGCGCCCGGCCCCGCCGAACATCTGGGCAGCGAAGGGGGCGTTGCTCAGCCCCTGCACGCGGCCCATCACATCGACGTGCTGCTCGAGCGGGTTGGTGCGGTCGGTGTACTTCGAGCCCAGGGCCCCCTTCTCCATCTGCTCGAAGCCCACGACGATGACGCACTCCGCCATGCCGCCGGCCACCACCTGGGCGCCCAGCATCAGCGCCGAGCTACCCGTGGAGCAGTTGTTGTTCACGTTGAAGACCGGGATGCCCGTGAGGCCGACGTCGTAGACGGCGCGCTGCCCGCAGGTGCTGTCGCCGAAGACGTAGCCGGCGAAGGCCTGCTCCACCTCGTCGTAGTCGACGGTCGCATCGGCGAGCGCGGCGCGGGCGGCCTTGGCGGCCATCACATTGTAGGGCTCGGACTTTCCGGGCTTCGCGAAGGGCACCATGCCCACGCCCAGCACGTTGACGCGTCTTGCCATGATCGACTCCGTGGGCTCAGGCGAGCCCGTGAAGGAGGGTGAGCTTGCGGGCGAGGCGCACGTCGCCGTGGACGTGCAGCTGGCCTCGCTGGAAGAGGTCGCGAGGATCACCGCCGCCCGCCAGGGCGGCCAGGGCCTCGTCGCTCAGGGTGAAGGTGGCGGCGGGGGCCTCGGCCTCGCCGATGTGCACGCTGCCGTCGGCCTCGATGACCCAGCTCGCGTCGGGCTCGGTGATGTCGAGCTGGACGGTGGCGCCGAGCGCAGCACCGCGGGCGGCCAGGGCCTCGAAGAGGCCGGGCGCCACAGCCTGACGCTTGGGCGCGGGCGGTGCCGGAGCCTCGCCGCGGGCCCGGGCGGCCTTGCGCGCAGCGATCTGCTCCTTCAGGGCCCCGCCGTCGATCTCCTGGAGGAAGGTGAGCTTCTGAGAGGCCATGAGATCGCCCGAGATCTTGAGGCGGCCCTCCATGTAGAGCTTCATGGGATCGACCTCGCCGCGGCTCATGGCCACGAAGTCGGCCTCGGAGAGCGACAGCGCGCAGTCGGAGTCGCCGGCCCCTTCGATGACGGCGCCGGGCGCGTTCTTGAGGTCGAGCACCCATGCGCTCTCGGGCTCACTGAGGGCGAAGGCGAAGACCTTGCCCACGTCGGCGACAAGCTCGGGATGTTGCTCCACGTAGGCGCCCATGCCCAGGAAGACCTCGACGCTGGCGGGCTCCTCGGGGTCCACGGGGGCAGCGGCCCGGGCCTTCGGGGCCTCGATCTCCTGGAGGAAGCTCAGGCGCTGGGAGGCCATGAGATCGCCCGAGATCTTGA
>JAERSX010000303.1 GCA_016845285.1 Deltaproteobacteria bacterium
GTTGGCCGCCGGTGTAGCCGACCACCGTCGACAGGACGCCGTCGAGACTCCCGAACCGGGAGTCGGGTACCCAGAATCAGCCCAGGGCAAAGGTGGCGGTGCGCACGTGGGCGGGACGTCGGGCGTCGATGGGGGGGATGACGCGGTGGGCGTCCTGGCTGGGCATGGCGTGCACGGTGGTCTCCTGGTGCTCGGGGAAGGCACAGATGCCCCCGGAGCAGGGTCCGGCCAGACCGGGGGCGATGGCGGCGATGGCGGCGAGCAGGGTCGACAACATGGGGGCTCCCGTGGTGTTCGACCCTGGCTACGGTGCCACCTGGCGAGTGGTTACCGCACCTGCGATCTTGGGTGTTCTGCGCCGAGGCCGATGTCCATCGCGGCCCGAGGCCTGTGCGGTCCCTCCTCGGTGGTTTCGAGTCAGCTCGACGGACTGTGAGCACAGACCGCTCCAGATGTCTTAGGCTTCGGGCGTCGACGCCATGAAGCTTGCTCACGCCCTCACGCTGCTGTTTTTGCTCACCGCCGCTTGGCTGCTGTGGTCGGGGCACTACACCTTCGAGCATGGACTGCTCGCGGTCTTCGCCGTGGGCAGCATCGTGTTCACCCTCTGGCTCACGCTCCGGCTGGAGCGCGTCAGCGGCACGCAGTCCTCCTGGCCGCGCGTCCTGGGCCTGGCCCGCTACCTGCCCTGGCTCACCCTCGAGATCGTCAAGAGCAGCCTGACGGTCGCCCGGTTGATCCTGCATCCCAAGATGCCCATCTCGCCGGGGCTGGTGCGCGTGCGCGCCACGCAGAAGACCGATCTGGGCCGCAGCATCTTCGCAAACAGCATCACCCTCACCCCAGGCACCATCACCCTCGACATCCGGGGTGAGCACGTCCTCGTCCATGCCCTGACCGAGCTCGGTGCAGAGGACCTGGAGGGTGGCGAGATGGACGCGCGCTGCACCCGGATGGAGGGGGCGTCCTGATGCTGAGCGCTGCCATGGTCGGGGTGGTCGTCACCATGATGCTGGCGCTCGTGCGCGCCACGGCCGGTCCGACCGTCTTCGACCGGGTGCTGGCCGTCAACATGATCGGCACCAAGACCATCCTGCTCATCTGCATCGGCGGCTTTGCTGCGGGGCGGCCAGACTTCGTCGATCTGGCCCTGGTCTACGGGCTCGTCAACTTCACGGGCATGGTCGCGCTGGTGAAGTTCTGCCGCTTCGGCAACCTGGCCAGCGATCAGCCCGAAGAGGCCGGCGCCCAGGAGGTCCTGTGAACATCGGCCCCGACACCGTCGTGCTGATCGGCGAGCTCATGGTGCTCGCGGGCGTGGGCTTCTGCGTCATCGGCGGCATCGGGATGCTGCGCCTCCCCGACTTCTACACGCGCACCCACGCCGCCTCGCTGACCGACGGCATCGGCGCCGGGCTGGTGCTGTGGGGCCTCATCTTGATCTCGGGCTTCACCCTCACCTCGGTGAAGCTGCTCATGGTGGCGGTGTTGATCCTCGTGACCTCCCCCACCGCCTCGCACGCCCTGGTCAAGGCGGCCTATGCAGCCGGGGTGGGCTGGAAGCGCGGGGACGACCCGTGATCGAGCCCCTCCTCTTCGTGCTGCTGCTGGCCTTGGCGGTGGCGATCCTCAAGCTGAAGGATCTCTTCGCCATCGCCATGCTCTCGGGGGCGTTCTCGCTCGTGAGCGCTGGGCTGTTCACCCTCATGGACGCGGTGGACGTGGCGTTCACCGAGGCCGCCGTGGGGGCGGGCTTCACCACGGTGCTCTTCCTGGGCACGCTGGCGGTCACGGCCAACACCGAGCGTCAGCAGCCGTTCCGTCTGGGCCCGCTCCTCGTGGTGCTGGTGGTGGGCGCGGTCTTGATCTGGGCCGGGCTGGACGCGCCGCTCTACGGCGACCCCACAGCACCGGTCCACACCCATCTCGGGGCTGAGTTCATCGGGCGCGCCCCCTCCGAGATCGACATGCCCAACATCGTGACGGCGGTGCTCGCGAGCTACCGCGGCTACGACACGATGGGCGAGACTGCGGTCATCTTCACGGCTGGTGTGGGTGTGATGTTGCTGCTGGGCGGCCGCAAGGGCCGGGACCTCGACGAGGAGGACCAGGACTGATGCCGTTGTCGGAGCAGGAGATGGGCAAGAGCCCCATGCGCATGCGCGACAAGCTCGTGCTGCGCGTGGTCAGCATGGCGTTCATCCCGTTCATCCTGCTGTTTGCCCTCTACGTCCAGTTCCACGGCGACTACGGTCCGGGCGGTGGCTTCCAGGCGGGGGTCATCTTCGCGGCTGGCGTCATCCTCCACGGCCTCATCTTCGGACTGCGCTCGGCCGAGCGTGTGATCCCGCCCAAGGTCGTCGAGATCATGAGTGCGCTGGGGCTGTTGCTCTACGTGGGCACGGGCCTGCTCTGCGTGGCGCTGGGCGGGCGCTTCCTCGAGTACGGCGTGCTCGACCACCACGACCCCGTGCACGGCCAGCACTACGGCATCATCCTCGTCGAAGCGGGTGTGGGCATCGCTGTGGCCAGCGTGATGCTCTGCATCTACTACGCAGTCGCCGGCCGGGGGCGTCGATGAGCGGCAGCCCGAAGTGGACGGTGAGCTCGGCGCACAGTGGCTCACGCAGTGAGTCGCGAGCACCCGAGGGAACCGTGCGCGCCGGGACCCGCGTCCAGGTGATGCCATGAGCGAGGTGCTCGGACACTGGAACCAGGTGGCCGTCATCGTGTTGATGATGATCGGCCTCTACACCGTCATCTCGTCGGACAACCTGGTCAAGAAGGTCATCGGTCTCAACCTGTTCCAGGTGGCCGTGATCATGTTCTACGTGTCCATGGGCAAGGTGGCAGGGGGAACCGCCCCCATCTTCCCCGTCGACGAGGCCGGCAACTACGTCACCGACATCGCCTTCAGCAATCCCCTGCCCCACGTGCTCATGCTCACCGCCATCGTGGTGGGCGTGGCGACGACAGCGCTCGGCCTGTCCCTGGTGATCCGCATCCAAGAGGCCTACGGCACCGTCGAAGAGGACGAGATCCTCGACATGGACCACCGCGAGGCCCACGTATGAGCGGTGGTGAGACCGGGCTGAACCTGTTGCAGCACGCGCCGGTGATGCAGGTGGTGATCCCCCTGGTCGCCGCGCCCATCTGCGTGCTGCTGCGGCACCCGCTGTTGGTGCGGGTGTTCGCGGTGGGGGTGGCCTGGCTGTGTCTGGCCGACGCCGCGGTGCTGGTGGCCTACGCTGCCGACGCCACCGGTGAGCACCTCGCAGGGGTCGCCAACCCCTCGCCGCTTCCCTGGCTCTATGAGCTGGGTGGCTGGGAACCTCCGGTCGGCATCAGCCTCAACATCGACCTCGCCAGTGCCTATGTGTGCCTGATCGTGGCCACCATCGCGAGTGTGGTGATGCCCTTCGGCCTGGGTCAGGGGGCGCTCACCGTCCCTCAAGAGCGGTGGCATCTCTTCTACGC
>JAERSX010000304.1 GCA_016845285.1 Deltaproteobacteria bacterium
GGAGAAGGTGGCGGGAAAGTCGTCGACGGTTCCGGGAGAGATGACCGGGGGCAATCCCAGCGACACGCTCGCCATCTCGACCGGGCCCAGGGGCGCGGGGATCTCTGCGCCCGACAGCCCACCCAGCTCCACCCCGGAGAACTCGATGCCCTCGAGGGCACCCGCCTGCCAGAGGGCAAAGAAGAGCTGGTTGACCACGTCATCGTCGGCCGCCACAACGAAGGGGGCATCGGTCTGGACCGGCAGGGTGGGCCCACGGCCCGACGTGGCCACGGAGCCGGCACCGTCGGGCATGGACACGCCTGTGGTCGACGAGGCGACGGTGGCGTCGAGCTCGAGGACCAGCCCCGCGTCATCGGCGGTGGCGCCCGCGAGCAGCATGCTGAGCTGCACGCCATCGAAGACCTCGAAGTCCACGGCGAAGGCGTCGAGGTACTCGCCGATGAGATCGCCCACCAGCTCCTCGGCGGTGAGGCTGATCTCCTCCTCGAGGGTGTCCTGGACCCAGTCGGCCAGCCAGCCCTCGAGGCTGTCGGGAAAGCCGTCGACCGTGATGCCGAAGCCATCGAAGACCGCCACGGTCTCGACGGGGGTGAGCCGGACCTCACCATCGGAGCCGCTCACGGCGAGCTCGATGTCCAGGTAGACGGCGTCGGCCCAGGCCGACCCCGTGGTCGACACCCAGCTGTAGTACCAGGTGTTGCCCTCGGCGCCGAAGTCGAGCCAGAGGTCCTGCAAGGCCACGGTGGCGTAGAGCCGATCGTCGCCCACGGTGAGGTCGACATCCGCGCCGCCGAACTCGAGGGAGGTGGGCGTGATGATGAAGTCGTCGGTCTCGAGGGGCACACCCTCGAAGCTCGACGTGATGGACGGGTCCTCCAGCAGCATCTCGGCGAGGGTGGCCACGTCGTCCACGTCGGGGTCGTCGTCGTCGAGGAGCTCGGGCGAGAGCTGGAGCTGGACACCGCCTTCGATGGTGTCGCCGGGGTCGTGGACCGGGCCGGCGATGAAGGCACGGCCATCGACAGCACGGCCGGCATCCTCGGCGGTGGCCCGCAAGCTGACGATGTGCAGGCCCGGGCTGGGGTTCAGCGTGGCCGAGAACGCCCCGTCAGCCTCGACGATGGCGCTCATGTCGCCCACGGTGACCGACGAGATGGGCGCGCTGCCCTCGGTGACGAGGCCCTCCACGGTGACCGGGTCCGTGCCCACGAAGGCGCCGCGTGCCGGGCTGCTCACGGTGAGCACCGGCACCTCGAGGCCGGTCTCCTCGCCAGCGCCCTCCACGCCTCGATCTACGTCCTCGCCGGTGGGCGCCGGGCTACTACATGCGGCGAGTGCGCCGAGGAACAGGCCGACGAGCACCTGTTGACGGGTGGCGTTCACGGTGCCTCCGAGACGACCACTCGATAGCGCATGCCCAGTCCAGCCTGCCGTTGGAGAGCGGCATCCGGGGTGAGCTCTCACCGCGCCGTCACCGCCCCCTCGAGAATGCACTCGATATGCCATGCGTCGAGAGGCTGACGTGTCCACGCTTCCCCCCACACTGACCGCCTTCGCCAACGAGCTGGCGGGCGCACTCTGGGCCGACCGCCTCGGAGGCCTGGTGGTGGCGGGTCTGATCGTGGCTGTCTTCCTGCTCAGCGAGGCGGCCCGTCGCCTGGCCAGGCTGCCCACCGAGTACACCCGAAAGGGCGTCCACGTGGGCGGCGGCGCTGTCGTGCTCGCCGTGCCATGGCTCCTCGATCACACCGTCACCCTCGCGGTCCTCTGCCTCGCCTTCTTCGGTCTGCTCGTCGCCGGCAAGGTCTCTGGGCAGCTGCAGAGCGTGCACGGGGTGCAGCGCCGCACCAGCGGTGCCTACTACTACCCGCTGGCCGTCATCGGCACCTGGTGGCTCTCGGAGGGCGACCCGGTCCTCTTCTGCACGCCCATCGCCATCATGGCGCTCGCTGACACGGGCGCCGCGCTCATGGGCAAGCGGCCTGGCAACCGACGCTACCGGGTCCTCGACGGCCACCGGAGCTTCGAGGGCTCGCTCCCCTTCTTCGGTCTTGCGCTTTGCATCGTGCTGGGTGTGCTCTCGGCGGCCGGCGTGCCTGGCCTGCCCGCCACGCTGCTCGTTCCCCTGCTCGTCGCCGTGGCCTGTACGGCGTCCGAGGCCATCAGCTGGCGCGGCTCCGACAACCTCCTCATTCCCTACGCGGCCTTCCTGGTCCTCGACCGAACGCTCCGCCTGGGCCTGCGCGACCTGTCCGGCTGGATCGAGGGCATGATCCTCGGCCTCGCCCTGGTGAGCCTCACCTGGCGCCGGGGCGGTCTGACCGAGGCCGCAGGCATCGCTGTCTTTCTCGTGGCCACCCTGGCCTGGGCCCTCGGCGGCTGGACCTGGTTCGGCCCCATGGCCGCGCTCTACCTCGGCCTCGTGATCCTGGGCGCCGGTGAGGCCCTCGGCCAGCTCGATCTGGAAGAGGTCATCCCCACCTGCCTGGGCGGCGTGGTCGTGGTCCTCGCCTTCGGCCACTCCGCAGAGAGCGGCCTGTACGCGCCCTACCTCGCCAGCCTCGGCGCCAGCGGGGCCATCGCCCTGGGCCGCCTGGCGCACGCCCGTCGCTGGCCCCGCCTGCCCGCCATCGCGGCCGGCATCGCCCTACCGGTGTTGCCCGCCCTGCTCGTCGCCGACAGCCTGCCCCTCGTGCACGTGGGCGCCGCCTCTCTGGCTGGCCTTCTGGTCTTCACCCTGCTGGCGCGCACGTCCCTGGTGGGTCGCCGCTTCGTGGCCGCGCTGACCGCGGGTGCTCTCACCTGGGCCCTGGTCTAGCCTCAGCGAACCTCCGGGCTGGTCGTCTGCACCAGCTCCCCGTTCATGGCGTGCTGGTAGTGGGCGGGAACGCCGTCTCCGTCGGCGTCGATCATGCCGTGGACCACGAAGTCCGCGCCATCGGAGCTGACCTCCACCCAGTAGCTCCCGCGCAGGTCGTCGAGGGCGAGGCCCAGCTGGCCCCAGCTGGCGTCGGCCTCCCAAGACACCGCATCGCCATCGAGGGCGCCTGGAGCACGGGGTGCAGGAGACAGCGCCAGGAAGGTGTCGGTCTCGGCCGCGTGGGCATGCTGCGCCATGTGGATGGCGGCCATGGTGGCGTGCACCTCGGCGGTGCGCGCCTTGGCGGCCATCTGAGAGAAGTTCTCGCGAGCGGCCATCATGGCCATGCCCGCCATGGCTCCCAGCGCTGCGGGGCTGCGCATCTCCTCTGGCAGGCGGGCCTCGAGGGACAGCTCCCAAGCCTCTCCTCGCGAGCGGAGACCCAGCAGCACGTCCACCTGTTGCTCTGGCCGCGTCGCCACCACCGCCACGGGCCACTCGCTGGCAAAGGCGGTGAGGGGACCGCTCACCCACGGCTCTCCGAGTCCGAGCGCTGCCTCCCAGACCGCCTGGCCATGCGTTCCGGCCACCACGCGCCCCGGCGCCACCCGGATGTGCAGCTCCCGCCCCTCTACGAGGGCCACCAGCCCGTCCTTGTCGACTCGTTCGACCGGGTAGCCCTGCTCCTTGAGCCCACGCTTCAAGGGGCGGAGCAAGCGGCGGGTGTTGAAGGAGTTGCCGTCGGCGTCGGTCAAGGGCATCACCGCAGCAAAGACACCTTGCTTGGGCTCGCCGAACACGGAGACGACCAGCCCCGGCTCGAAGGTGATCCACTCGCTCACCATGGTCAGCTCGGCGTTGTCGATGTCCGCGACGTCCTGCATCAGCCCGATGACCTCGTTGAGCGACACACCCAGGGAGACGACCACGCTCGGCCTCTCGGAGCTCGATCCCGACGACGGGGGGCGCTGGGACGCCGCGAACATGGGCGGCGCAGGCTCCTCCAGGGCGAGGCGCACGATGCCAGGGGAGCCGCCTGCCAGAGGTACGAAGGCCACCACCTCGCCGGTGAGCTTGTTCTCACCCATCTTCTCGTCGAGCTCCATGGCGATGGCGCAGCCTTCGACCTCGGGGAGATCGTCGAGCAGTGCCGTGCGAGCGTCGGCGGACCCACGCGCCAACGAACGGTCCAGGACGCGAAGCTGGCCGCCGGCCAGGCTCACGTCGAGCTCTTCACTGCCGCTCATGATCTGCCAGCTCTGGCCGTCGTCTCCGGGAATCACCGGTCCGAGCGACTCCAGCAAGGAGGTCACCTGCTCGGGCGAGCCGGAGAACGGGAACACCATCGCCGCCCCCGTCGCATCACTCTTCATCTTGTCGAAGACCATGAGCACGTGGCCCTGGAGATCGAGGCCCATGCGGGCGGCGTTTCCAGGCTCGCGCAAGGAGAGGAGCATGCGCCCGGCAGGGTCCGCGGAGAGCTTGTCGACGGCGCCCGGCGGTATGGGGACGAGCGCTGCATACTCCATGACGCGCTCCAGTGGCCCACAGGACACCATGAACTCCGGCGCAGGCACCTGAGCCTCTTCCAAGAAGCGATCGAGGGCGTCGACGGGAGACGTCGCGAGTGCAGCAGGCAACAGAGTCCAGAGCATGAGCCATCCTTCGATGGGGGCGCACAGGAGCCCTATCGAACCCGATGAAGCGGAGCTTCCCCGCCCACGCAGACAGACGCTACCCTCGCGCCATGCAAGCCCCCGACCAGCTTCCCGCATGGGATCCGCCCGAGCTACCCGGCATCGGCTTCGTGGGGGAAGGCGACGACGACACCGTGCGCGCCGCCGAGTCCTGGCTGCGCGGCCGTGGACTGACCCACGTCCGCGGCCCCGTCGCCGGCGCCACCTGGTACCCCTACCGCACCCTCATGG
>JAERSX010000305.1 GCA_016845285.1 Deltaproteobacteria bacterium
AACGAGGAGTGGGTATGGAGTTCCGTGTCGGTGATCCCGTGGTGGCCCCAGGGTGCGGTGTCGGCCGCATCGACGGCATCGAGACGATGGACATGGGAGACGCTGAAGTAGAGCTCTTCCGCATCGCGTTCGGTGACGACGGCACCAAGATGTGGGTCCCCACCAACCAGGTCGCGGCCAAGGGCCTCCGACCGATCATGGATCCCTCGCGTGTGGCCGACATCTGGCACACCATCGACAACCAGGAGCTGCCCGATCAACGCGCCACCTGGAACCGCCGCTACCGTCGCTACAACGACATGATGATGAGCAACCACCCCAAGGCCCTCGCCGAGGTGCTGGGCGAGCTGCTCTCGCTCACCAAGGAGAAGAAGCTGAGCTTCGGTGAGAAGCGGCTCCTCGACAAGGTGCGCACGCTGCTCGTCGGCGAGCTCGCCGCAGCCAGCAATGTCGACAAGAGCCAGGTGGAGGCCGAGATCGACGCCCGCTTCGAGAAGGCTGCCGAAGAAGCCGCCTAGCCCCCATCCGTGCCCCGCGGGGCATCGGATCTCACCGGCCCTCAGGTGCAGAGCACCGCGAGGGCCGATGTGTTGGTGCGCTCTCGTGCCAGGTGGTCACCGCGCGTCAAGAGCCCGTGCGGAGTGGGCGAAACAGGCCCCGGCGCGGGTAGGGTGCCCACCTCGGAGGCCCCATGTTCCTGCTGCTACTCGGCACCGCTATCGCAGCACCAGACGTGAACTGCGGCACGCCCTGGTTCCTGCCCACCCTGGCCGACCAGTCCCGCATTCCCGAGGGCTACGATCCCCCGGCACGCCTCGGGCCCGACAAGAGCACCCGCGATGCGTACGACGTGCCCAACTCCGAGGAGTCCGAGAACTTCGTGCTCCGCTGGGGCAACTCCGGCGAGCCCAGCAGCTCGGACGTCGAGCGGATCCTCGAGGCCTTCGAGTACGCCTGGGAGGTCGAGATCGACGAGATGGACCACCCAGCCCCTCCCACGACCGACGACTACAAGTTCAACGTCTACGTGGGCGACACGGGCAACGGTGCGCCCGGCTCGTACGGCGCCGCCGGCTACTTCACCGGAGACAGCAGCGGCTACCCCATGATCGTGCTGGCCCAGGGCACCGTCGAGGACGAGGACTACGGCATCATCACCGTGCCGCACGAGTTCTACCACGCCATCCAGTACGGCACCGAGAGCTACGACTACGCCGACGAAGCCGCCTGGTTCTGGGAGGCCACGGCCAGCTGGATCGAGGTCGAGGTCTACCCGACCAACCCCGGCTACGCCGTCTTCCTGTTCGGGTTCGGCTTCTTCCCTCACTACGAGGTCAACTTCTTCGACTACCCCGACACAGGGGACTTCCAGGAGTACTACCAGTACGGAGCCTTCATCTTCCCGCGCTACCTGACCGAGTTCGTGGGCGACTGGCAGATCATCCGCAACGCCTGGGTGGAGCCCACCAGCCGCGACCCCCTGGAGTCGATGCGGGACGAGGTGGAGGCGCTCGGCGTGGACATGGACGAGGCCTTCGTGGACTTCTCGGCCCGCAACGTGACCTGGGACTACGAACACGGTGACTGGTACGAGTACTACTTCGACTACTACGCCGACAACTACAGCTCCTACGACGACAGCATCACCGACGAGGTCGACAGCGACGGCACCGACGACTGGGAGTCGGTCTCCAGCTCGCTGCTGCCCCACCGCTACGGCACCAACGTCATCGCCATGGAGCGGCCCGACGATGGCGAGCTCACCGTGCACTTCGAGGGTGACGAGGAGGGCAGCGGCAACCACGACGCCGAGTGGGGGGTCACCGTCGTCCTCGAGGACGGCAACAACGTGGACTACGTGCCCATCGAGCTGAGCGATGGTGTGGGCGAGCAGAACGTGGGCGACGTCAGCGACGTGGACACGGTCTACCTGGTGGTCTCCGCCTGGTCGGACCGGCTCACCTGGAGCGAGAATTTCGACTACCGCTACCAGCTCGCCCTCGACGAGAGCGGTGGCGACGACGGTGGCTCGGGTGACGACGGCGGCTCCGGCGACGACGGCGGCTCGGGCGACGACGGCGGCTCGGGCGACGACGGCGGTGGTTCAGGCGGAGGAGGCGTCGGCTTCGGCAGCTCGAACGTGGAGGAGGGAATCAGCACGTCCTCCTGCCTCGGATGTGCCAGCGGGCGCAGCGGGAGTGGTAGCTGGATGCTCCTCGCCCTACCGCTCTTGGCCATGCGCCGGAGAGACTGAGCCCTCCTCCGTGCCCGAGAGCTCGACCTCACCGGCACCCGGCACGCCCCAGAGAGCCCGGCCGTGGCTGTCCCGGGCAACCGACCAGGTGGTCATGAGGTCGTGTTCGTGGAGCTCGGTGAACGGCTCGACGCTGACCGCGTCCTCGACGGCCACGACCACAACAGGCACGGTGACCAAGACGCGATCGAGATGGGAGACCGAGACCACGCCGTCGCCGTCGGCGCTCACCATGAGCGCCCGGTCCTCGACCCAGGCCGAGGCACCGCCGGAGGCGCTCACCTCGAGGTCCTCGAGGCGATAGCCGAGCGCGCGGCCCCGACGATCTCGAAGCTCGACCGCAAAAGACCAGGTGCTGCCTCCCACCAGACGCAGCTCCTCTTCGGCGGGCAAGCCCCAGTGATGGGCCATGGGCTCGACGACAACAGCATCGGCGACGGGTGCGAACTCGACCTGGAAGCGATCGCTGGCGGTGCCGCTGTAGTGCACCCAGCCGTGGCCTCGCTCAGCGCTGAGCACGACGACCCCGTCGTCTTCTGCCCATCCCGTGACTCGCCGACCACTCACCTCCCCCGTGACGCCCAGGGGACCCTCGGAGGGCTCCTCGCCCATCAGCTCCACCGCGCCCACGCGGGCCTCGGTGCCGCCCGCGATGGGGGTCTCCGGCGTCCAGGCTCCAGACGCCGTGCGCAGATCGCTGGCGAAGCCAATCTTGCCGAGTACACCGGTGAACTCGGTGCATCCAGCCAGCAGGATGGTGGCGGTCATGAGCGTGCGCATGGGTCTCTCCAGGGTGGTGAGACAACCTCACCCCGGCAGGTGGCGCCACGACGCACATTCGATGAAACGTCTGAGAACTTCATGTGGACCTGAGGTGAACGGACGGTGGTGACCGTCGACGCACCCGGTCAGGGGCCTGCTCAGTTGTGGAAGACCAACCAGCTCCGCATCTCGTTGCTGCCCAGGCCCGACTCCGGCTCGTCGCCGAGGATGGTGGCCGAGTAGGACACCGTGGCCGTCTCGCCCGGGGTCACCTGGTCGGTGACATCGACCACGTAGGGATCGACCCGCTTTCCGGGACACCAGCCGGCGCGGCCGAACCACCACGTGCCTGCCTGGTTGGGCACGGTGCCGTTCTCGACATCGTCGCGGCAGCCCGCCTCGGTGCCGGCGTTGTCGAGGACCTGCTCCCAGGACTCGCTGCCGATGCCGAAGGTGTGGACCTGCTCGCAGAACTCGGCACAGGCGGCGTTCGTCTCCTGGCCGTGCCCGGTGGCGATGCTGACGAGCTCGACCTTGGTGGCATCGGCGGGGATCTCGACCTCGACCGGCGGCCGGTCCTCGTTGTAGGTCTCGCTGTAGGTGCCGCCGGAGAAGAGCTCGGCCACCTCACGGGGGGCCGTGCCCTTGCCCTGGTTGCTGAGACGCAGCTTGAGGGTCACACCCGTGGGCTGGGTGTTCCAGGACGGAGCCCACTGGTAGCGGATGGTGCGGTCGCCGCCGTCCTGGAGCCAGCCCAGCGCATGGGTGCCGTCGACCACCCAGCGTGACTCGCGGTGGTAGGTCGTGATGAAGCGACCCATCTCCAGCCAGCTCTCGCTCTCCTCGTCGTAGAGCCACATGTAGGCGAGGTAGTCCCAGGCACCACAGTTGTTGAGCTCGTAGCTGTCCTTGTCGGGGCACTCCATGAGCACGTCGATCTCGAGGGTGTCGAAGCCAGCCATGGTGGCGGCGTCGGGCAGGCTCATGGTGCCGTCGTGGTACTCCTCGATGACGTCGCCCCCGAAGATCTCGACCTCGGTGACGCTCACGGCATCCAGGGCCGCCTGCCGCTCGGCCTCGAAGTTGAAGTACTTGGCCTCGCCGGCTGCCGAGTAGAGCCGCTGCTCCCAGGGCCACTCCCCGGCGCTGTTGAGGCTGGCGACGTAGGCCTCGACGTCGGGCATGTAGCCGACGGTGCGGATGCGCTGCTCGCGATCGATGGCCCAGCCCAGCTGCCCCGTGGTGCTGCTCGACATGTCGCCCACCAGCCCGTCGATCTCGCTCAGCGGTGCGCCGACCACATGCAGGCGCTCCGACCACCAGTCGTGCTCGTCGGTGTCCAGCTCGGCCAGGGCCACCGAGATCTCGTCGTCGATGAGGGCGCCGTAGGTGTCGACCTCGTCGCTGTCGTTGCTGTAGGTCACGAAGAAGTAGTGCACGTTGGCGGGCGAGCGCTCGATGAGATCGGCGACCCCGGTGGTCCACCAGGTGGTGCTGTCGTGGGCGCTGATGGTCCACCAGTGCGGCAGGAAGACGTAGGTCTCGCAGCCCGACCAGGACTCCGACAGGGTGAAGCTGCTGCCGTCCAACAGGGGCACCGTGAAGTCGCCGGCAGGCTCCCAGCGGTGGTTGTCGGCCGGCTCGGTGGCGTCGAACTCGCGCTCTGGAAGGTCGAGGCTCTCGCAGAGGCTGGGGGGCCCGTCGCCTGTGTCGTCACCGCCGGAGCCGGTGTCGTCGTCTCCACCTCCACCGCCTTCCCCCTCGGGCTTGTCGCCGCATGCGGGCAGCAGGAGAGCCAGGGTGAGCAGAGCGAGGCGCGACATGGGATCTCCGAGAGAAGGGGGCACCCTACCCGCACCGAGGCCGCGATCGCAGCGCTGGAGCAGACACTGACGCGCCGCTGACGATCCGGTTGCCCACACCGTGCGATAGGGCGCCGCATGCGCGCGCCGGCCCACGGGATCTACGTCCACATGCCATGGTGTGCCTCACGCTGCCCATACTGTGCCTTCAACGTGCACACCGACCCATCCCCCCCCTTCATGGACTGGGCGACCGGGGTGCTGCGAGAGGCGGCGCTCCGTGAGCCCAGCTGGGCCGCCCACCGTGCCGCCGAAGGCGGCGCCCGCTCTCTCTACATCGGCGGAGGCACGCCATCGCTCGCCCCGCCCGAGGTCCTCGCCCGCGTGGTGGCAGGACTGCCCCGAGCGCCCGACGCGGTGGTGAGCATGGAGCTCAACCCCGGCACCATCGACGCGGAGACCGTGGCCGGCCTGGTCGACGCGGGCGCCAACCGGCTGTCGGTGGGGGTGCAGACCTTCCAGCCACGTCACGCCCGCCTGCTCAACCGCGGCCACACCGTCCACCAGGCCGAAGCGCTCGTCGAGATCGTGGCGGCCGCGCCGCTCCGCTCCTGGAACCTCGACCTCATCTTCGCCCTGCCTGGCCAGACCATGGCCGAGCTGGACGCCGATCTCGACGCTCTGCTTGGCCTCGACCCACCCCACGTCTCGCTCTACGGCCTCACCTTCGAGCCCGGAACGCCCCTGGCCCGCATGCGGGACGAGGGCATCGTGGTCGAGCCCGAGGGCGAGCTCTGGCGGGCCATGTACGAGCGGATCGTGGAGCGACTCCAGCTCCACGGACTCGACCGCTACGAGGTCAGCAACTTCGCCCGCCCGGGCCACCGCTCGACCCACAACGACGACATCTGGCGCGGCGGCTTCTACCTGGGCCTGGGGCCGGGGGCTCACGGCTTCCAGCCAGACGGAGGGCGCACCGTGGGCCGTGCCGAGCCAACCGCCTGGATGGCCGAGCCCCTCGGCGAGACCACCTCTCCGGACGCCGAGGGGGCCGCTGCCGACTTCGTGCTGAGCACCCTCCGCCACATCGATGGCCTCGATCTCCACGAGCTCGCCGAGCGCTTCGACCGCCGTGCTGACGCCGCCATCCTCGACCGCCTCTCGGCCGCTGGCCTGGCCCATCAGCGGGGCGAGCACCTGGTGCTCAGTGCCGAGGGCATGGCCCTGGCCGACGGCATCAGCGCGCAGGTGATCTGGTCGCTCGAGGAGCGCTGAGGGGCGCCTCGGTGCGAGGGTCACGGGGATCGTAGCGGGGGCCCGTGTTCACGCTGCAGTGGGCGCAGGGCCCGGTCGCCCGCCCCTCCGCAAGGGCCTCACGAAGCGCCCGCAGGGGACCTCCCTGCCAGACCTCGGCGACCGACTGGCGACGCAGATCGCCCACCACGGCCACCCCCGGCATGCAGCAGGGCCGAGCCTGGCCGTCGAGGTCCACATACAGACGCTCCCGCAGGTAGACACAGGGCACCCGATCGAGGCCTGCGCGACGCTGGGCGAGGCGGCGGCGCACGGTGGCGGTGACACGATCAGCCCGCAGCCGTCGAGCTCTTCGACCCAGATCCACCAGCTGCTGACGGCGACCCTGAGGAGCCGGCGGGAGGCCATCCATGCCAGGGGGCAGGGCCAGGTGGATGTGGTGTCGGCGGGCGCGACGGCGGGCCTCGGCGAACACGCGACCCACCCGCGCGGGCTGGCCACGCAGCGACCAGGCGGCCATGTCCTCGGAGAACACGCTCAGGTGGGCCACCCCCACCCGATCCAGGCCGAGGGCCCCCGCGAGGTCGACGAGCTCCGGGAGATCGTCGAGGGTGCGGTCGCTCACGACAGCGCTCAGGCCCAGCCAGGGCGGCTGGGACAAGACACGGGCGGCGGTCACGAAGGCGCGGATGTTCCGGATGACCCGCTCGAGGGAGGCACCACCGCGCACCTCGCGGAAGACCTCGGGATCTGGCGAGTCCACCGAGAACAAGATGACGTCGGAGACGGCCACGAGACGGTCCAGCTCGGCGGGCAGCACCGTGCCGTTGGTCACGATGCGCAGGCGGGCACCCACGTCCTCGGCACGACGGATCCAGTCGGGCAGGGCCGGGTCCAGGAGGGGCTCTGCGCTCACGCTCAGGCCCAGCCGGGTGCCCACGCCGAGGCCCTCCGCCACCAGACGATCCCCCAGGGCCGGCTCCATGACGCGGCGGTCCTGGGTGGCCCCGCTCTGGTGCACGGCGCACATGGGACACGCGAGGTTGCAGCCACGTGCGTTCTCCACGACCACCATGG
>JAERSX010000306.1 GCA_016845285.1 Deltaproteobacteria bacterium
GTGCGTCACCATCCTGCGCACCCATTCGTCCGGAGCTTGTAGGGTTGCAGGAGGGCCCACCAGCAGGATCGGCGCACACTCTCACCAGAGCGACTCCACCATGTCCACCCTCGTCGATCCCCGCATCACGGCCCTCGAGACCCTCCTCGCCCGCAAGAGGAGCCTCACCTCCCTCGGGGTGTCCCTCGATGGCTACCACCGCTGGGGCAACGGCTCCGACCCTGCCTTCGAGGCGGAGGCCAGCCGCCAGCTGGCTGGCCGCGACGCGGTGATCTCCGAGCTCAAGGTCCTCACGAAGAGACACCGGCGCCAGGCCCCCGAGGTGCTGGAGGCCTGGGCCCGGGCCCACATCGAGCTGCTCGAGGACTACCTGACCCGAGTCGACGACGACTCCACCGAGGCCTTCGTCGCCGGCAAGGAGATGGATTCCTGGCGGGAGGTGGCTGCGGGCACCCTCGACTTCGTCGAAGAGAACCCCGTCTACGTCAAGCCCGACCAGGAGACCTACCGCCGTCTGTTCGACTGCGATCTTCCGAAGCTCTACTGGTAGTGCCCGCGCGGGACGCGCTCGGTGGCACCCCGACGGAGCCCCGCTGCCGACCAGCGCGAACCTAATCTACTGGTTAGTAGGTTAATGGTTCGAGGAGGAGGCTCCGGTGATGGAACGTCGGGCGTGTGTGTGGACATGGATGGGCTGGACCCTCGGGTTCGCGGGGTGCGCGGCACCGGGCGGGGTTGACTACCAGGGCACCCTGCTCACCGGCGTGGACATGCACCTGCACACCGGCGACTGGTCCCTCATTCCCCCATCCACCCAGCTGTACCTGGCCGAGCGCTTCCCGTTTCCCTTCAACCTCGATCCCGAGGCCCTGGCGGAGTCGGCTCTGTCGGCGGAGGGTGTGGTCAAGCAGCTCGATGGCGCCGGCTACGACCGTGGTGTGTTGTTTGCCGTGTATGCACCGCACAGCGTCGGTGTGGCCCCCAACGAGAAGGTGATCGCCCAGGTGGAGCAGGCGCCAGACCGACTCTACGGCCTGGCGAGTCTTCGCGTGGACCAGTGGCAGACCGACGAGGAGGCGGAGCTCGCGGCCCTGCACGAAGCGCTGGACCACCCGTCCATGATCGGCATCAAGCTCGCCCACGCCCATCAACACTTCCGGATGGACGACCCCGACTACTACAGCATCTATGAGCTCGCCTCGGAGAGACAGGCGCCGCTGTACCTTCACACCGGCCCCAGCCCCTTTCCGGGCACCATGGCGGCGGCTCCCTACACCGACCCGCTCTACCTGGAGGAAGCCATCACATCCCACCCGGATGCGACCTTCATCCTGGGCCATGTGGGCTACGACTTCATCAACAAGGAGCTGGGCACCCTCGAGACCTGTCTCTCCCTGGCCGCGGCGTACGACAACGTCTACCTGGAGCCGAGCGCACTGGGCTCGGAGGGCTCCGACCCAACCGGCGAGAACCTCAAGGAGATCTACCGGCGGATCGGTGAGGAGGGGCTCATCGATCGGGTCATCTATGGCAGTGATGGCCCGCAATACCCGGGCTTCCTGGAGAGCTACACCGAGCGAACGGTCACGGCGATGGAGGCCGCCGACTACACGGTGGACGAAGCCCGGATGGTGCTGTCCGGAAACTTCGAGACCGTCTTCGGGGTGTCGCCGTGATGGCCCTGCCCCTGCTGCTCTGGGTCGGACCCGCGCTGGCCGCGGACAGCCCCTGGGTCTCTCCCGCCCCGGGGCAGGTCCAGGTGGGCGCACACTCGGGCTTTCCGTGGCACGGGGTCGATGCCACCTTCGCTCCGCGCGGCCCCCTGGCGGTGACCGGAGAGCTGGAGACCGCTCGCTTCCGGCGAACGGAGCTTCGCGTCGGCCTGCAGCGGCCTTGGAGGATCGGGACGAAGTGGTCCGTGTCCACCGCCGCCTCCGTCGGCGGGGTCCACCAGGTGGGTGGGGTGCCGCGGCAGGGGCCGCAGGCCGGAGCCATGCTGTCCATCTCCAGGCTCGGCAGGGTGGAGCCCTATCTCTCGCTGTTCGATCGCGAGCTGTTCGCGCTTCGGTCCGTGACGACCCAGGCCAGCTCCGGCGACGACACGGTCTGGACCAGCACGCGCTTCTCCACCCGTGGCCTCGCCCTGGGCTCGCGGATCCCCGTGCGCGAGCGGCTGTGCCTGGACCTGTCGATCCGGGCCGGCTCCGTGGACGACGTCTTCGCCATCCCTTCTCTCGCGGCCGGGCTGACCTGGAGGTCGGAGCCATGAAGCACATGACCTGTCTGGTCGTCGCCGTCCTCGGCCTCGGCCTCGGCTGTCTCGACGCCGATGTGTTGTACGAGGTCGAGGTCTCGGGCTCGGTGCACTCCGATGACGACGGGCCCGTGGAGCTCTGGTTCCTCCACGACGAGTGGGGCGAGGGCACCCTCGAGACCCGGTACATGGTCATCGACGCGCTCTGGCTCGAGGAAGCCAGCACCTTCTCCCAGGTGCTCCAGGTGCCGCAGGGACCGGGAAGCGGCCTGAGTGTCTACGGCTGGCAGGACACCAACCGAGACGATGAACACTGTCGACCCGGCACCGATCCGGAGGTGTCGGGGATGGTCGAGGCCGACGAGTATCCAGCCCACGCCGTGACGGTCTCGCTCACCCTGGAGACGCCATGTGAGGGGCCGGAGGGCCTCTGAGCAGAGCGCGGCTAGGGTGTCCTCCTCGGGGAACCGCTGTGCACGAATGGAGTGATTCGCCGTGCTCAGCAGCAGTGCGGTGCTGTCGACCGCCTTGACGGCGACGGTGCCGCCGGGGGGACGACGCCTGTCAGGACGCCGGCCTTCGGGGTGCGTCTGAGCACGCGCCATTCCCGGGTGTCGGTCCCGACGTTCTGGACGGGGGTGGCCCAGATATCCGTGGCGGGCGGGCGCGGCATGCCGGGCCGGATCCCATCGCGGCGAAGGCGTCCGGGTCCTCCAGCGTCTCGCCGACGGCGAGGTCGAGGTGCCGGGTCACGAACTGGCCCCCGTACGACCGGGCACTGTTTTGTCGTGGTGACATCACAGGGTGGGGTCTGACCTGCCCTGCGCGAGCGTTGGCGACCACGACGAGCACGGTCGCGAGAGAGAGGCGCGCGGAGCCCCTCGAGCAATCAGAACGACCGATTTCCTCTCAGGCGACCCTCATATGCCTTGTCTGCTGAGTGGTACGCTCAGTCGAGGTGCCAACCGGGGTCGAACATGAAGCGTCTGCCTGAACGTTTGATCAAGATCGTCGGGAGTGTGCTCTTCGTCGCGCTCCCCGCGTGTGGCGACAAAGATGAGAGCGCGGTCAGTTGCGACGACGTGACCACGATCAACGGAGAGGTCCCACCTGGAGAGCTGCTCGCACTAGAGGACGTGTCGACCATGTTCGACGGATTCGATGATCAGGGCAATCGTCTGGTCATCACCCAAGGGACCCGCAAGGCCGGAACAAGAGTGGGCATCCACATCCACGCCTATGGCGGCCATACATGTGTGTTGAGCGGTGAGATCACCGACTTTGTCGAGGGCAGCGAGCCGGGGACCTACCCTGCCGGCACCTGCTACTACATGCCGTCCAATGTCCACATGACCGCGGCGAACCTGGGCACCGAGGATGCGGTCCTGATCGACACGTTCATCCTCCCAGACGGTGAGGACACGATCACGATCTGCGAGCCCGGCTACCCGCCGAGCTGAGGGGCGTTGGTGCACGAAGGGTGTGTACCTCTCAGCCACGGGCGAGAGCATCAGGGAAGGGTGCGTCGCGCTCGAGCAGCCGAAGGTCTCGGAGGGCGATCAGCAGGGGAATGGCGCAGAGCGCAAACGAGCTGTCGACCAGGATCCAGAACAGGGGGATCCCCCGCAGCGGGACACAGGTGATCGCGAGGAGCGGAACGGTCAACGAGCAGAGGATCCCGAAGCGAACCACCAGGATGTTGCGAACCGGATCTCGCAGCGCCATGAGAAACAGAGCGGTGAGCACCAGGTGGGCAAACGCCAGCCAGTCCGCGATGTAGAGGACAAAGCTGTTCTTCTCTCGGAGGGCGAGCATGTCCGAGAGGAGCTCCTCGAGCAGGCTGCGCAGCGGCTCCAAGACGGCGATGCCGTCCAGTGTCGAGATCACCAGAGTCAGCTCGAATTCCCAGGGCCAGATGGTGACCCCGGAGACGAAGAGACCGGCTGCCACGATCCAGAGCATGGCTCTCACTCGGCGTAGTGAAGGAGGTCC
>JAERSX010000307.1 GCA_016845285.1 Deltaproteobacteria bacterium
ATCCGGAGGATCCCACCGCCATCGAAGACCCACAGTACGACGTGCGCTTCGCCATGGAAGGCTCCGACCCCTGGGCCCTGGCGTGGAACGTGGGCCTGCTCTACGAGCCCCCGTCCAACGCCTACGCGGTGGGCCTGATGATGCAGGCGCCCACGGCCTTCGAGGCCACCGGCTCCCTCAACGCCGACTTCAGCGAGAATTTCTTCCACACCGACGAGACCTTCGGGCTCATCGCCAGCGAGACCGCCACCGACCCGGACATCGACTTCGAGGTCTCCATGCCCTTGATCGTCCGGGCAGGGGTCCTCGTCCGGCCCATCGAGACGCTGGAGATCGAGCTCGCCAGCGTCTACGAGGGCTGGAGCGTCATCGATCAGGTGACCCTGAAGAACGTCAACATGACCGTGGACATCGACGACGAGAGCGCGGTGGCCAACGCACTCGGCCTCGAAGACATCGTGATCACCGACGATGTGGTCTTGCCCGCTGGCTACCAGGACACCTGGTCGTGGCGCCTCGGTGGCGAGTGGCGGGCCCACGACAAGCTCAGCGTACGGGCGGGCGGCATGCTCGAAGGCACCGCCATCCCGGTGCGGACCCAGGGCGTGAACCTCATGGACGGCAAGAAGTGGGGCTACGGCCTGGGGGTCACGGCGCGCCCCATCGAGCGGCTGGGCGTGGACCTCGGCTGGTTCCAGAGCTTCATCCCAGAGCGCACCATCACCAACAGCGAGCTCCAGGCCATCACCTTGAACTGGCAGTCCGGTGAGCTCGTCGACGGCCGGGTCATCGGTGACGGCGTGCTGAGCGGCCACGCCACCCTCTTCGGGGCCGGCGTGAACTACGCCTTCGGCAAGCGGCCAGGGACCCACACCACCCTGGGTCACGCCCCCGCAGACGGCTGAGCCCGACGTCGACCCAGCCAGAGGACGGCGAGCAACCACGCCGCTGCCGCCCTGCAGCCACCCTCGTCGGGAGGTGGTGCCGCTGGCGCTGCCTCCGAGTCGGAGCCCCCCCCGGTGTCCGGCTCGTCGACGGGGGCCGTGTCCTGTCGCCCCGAGTCCTCGGGCTCTGGCTCCGACCCGCCTGAGTCTGAGGACGTGTCCGTCGCCGTGTCCTCTTCCTCCACACAAGCCACGGTCGAGGCGCCCTCCACGCCGGCTGCGTTCTCGGCCACCACGCGGAAGCAGTCGGTGCGCTCCACGCTGCCGTCGAGGTACTGCTTGACGCCCTCCACCTCGACCTCGCCGGTGTCCACCGCACCGCTGAAGGTGGTCAGGGTGTGCACCAAGGACTCACCGCCATCGGCCAGCTGCTCGTAGATGTGGACGAGCGACAGGCCGTCCTCGGCCGGATCGCCCCCAGCGGCCACGAGCGTGTAGCGCCGGGCCAGCTCGTAGTCGCAGGGGTCGCCCGTCGCCTCCTCCCAGACCTCGTTCACCACCGCATCCGGGGCCGGCGGGGGATCGACCGCCACCGCGGTCCCGGTCTGGAAGGTGTGCTCCGAGCGAGAGTCCCCCGACACCGAGACCACGCGGAGCAGGATCTCGGTGTCCTCAGGCAGCAGCTCGTCCGGCGTCCAGGCGAGCCAGCAGTGGACCTCGTGCGGACCTTCGTGTTCGTAGCACCAGCTCTCCTCGGTCCCCTTCAGGCGAGAGTCCCCCTCGAAGACGCGCAGGGCGAAGTCCTCGGCGGAGCCCCAACCCAGCATGGCCACAGCCACCCGCACGTCACGCGGGACCTCGGTGGACCCACCCTCGGGCACCACGAAGCGGACGTAGAGCGGCTCCTGACAGGCCTCGTCAGCGGAGGCCAGACCCAGGGCGAGGAACAGCCAGAGCATGCGCCATTGTACCCAGCTGTGTCAGGACGCCCGTGACCAGCTCAGCACTCCCCATCGCTGGGGTTCTCGCACTCGTTGTCCCCACACCCCGGGTGACAGTTCTCCAGCGCCACACACTCGACCTCGATCCCCTCTCTCTCGACGCCCAGGATGTCCTCGAGCTCCACGGACATGCAGAGGGGCTCCCCGTCGGTGGAGCAGGGCTGACACTCCACCCCGAAGCCCGCGAGGAGATCGCAGATCTCCTCGGGATCGTTGGTCCCCAGCAGGTCCGCCATGGCAGGGGCGAGCTGACGCGCATCGACCTCGCCCTGCACCTCGCCACGACCCACCCAGCTGCAGTCCGAGGCGAACATGCCGCTCATGTAGAGGTTGTTGATCTCGATGCTGATTCCCTGCATGTCGACGCTGATGTCGCCTGGACCCACGACGAAGCCCGGGTCGTCGAAGTCGGCCTCCGGGAAGTCGACGGTGGGCTCACAGAAGTCCTGTGAGGTCCCATCGAAGATCGCACCGACGGCCTTGATGGAGCTGCTGTCGTGGTCGGTCAGCGTGATGTTGATGTCGCCTTCGAGCTGCGAGGTCAGCAGAGCGCCCACGCCTGCGGGCTGCACCCAGGTGGCACCCTCGATGTCCATCACGAAGGTTCGCCCCTCCAGACCACAGCTCAGCTCGTCGCCCAGGCCGTCGTCGGGGTCACCCTCGGAGCCGCTGCCGGAGCCTGAGCTTCCCGAGCCTGAGCTGCCTGAGCCGCTGCCGGAGCCGCTGCCGGAGCCGCTGCCAGAGCCGCTGCCCACACCCGAGCTTCCGCCCCAGTCGTCGTCGTCGTCCGATTCCTCCGACGAGCCCGACAAGGTGCACGCTGCCAGGAACAGGCATCCAACAATTGCCAGCATTGAACGGTCACCAAGCATGAGCTCACCTCTTCCCGACGAACCTAACGTGGCCTGAGCGCCACTGAGCCGCCCCCAGACGAATCAAAATGCATACTTTTTTACATATTTATGGTATAATGGGGACGGATGGCTCTATCTTGGACACACTCCAACCAGGGTCACCCAACCCCGAGACACTGTTTCGTCCAGCACAGCACAGCTCGATGTGCTTTGCGTGGAGAACTCGATGGCCCGCTCCCCTCGTACCAAACGCGCACTCTCCACACTGGACGCACTGAGTGCCAAGGTGACCCACACCGGCACCGGCCAGCATCGAGACGCTGGAGCCGGCGTGCTCGACGCTCTCGCGGAGCTGGAGGCCTGGGACGAGCGAGCCGAACACACCGACGACGGGCACCTCCTCGACCCGCTGATCCGATCGCCGCGCGTTCCCAAGGAGCGGGTCTCCGCGATCACCGAGATCGCGATCGGTGCGCTGGAGCCGGTGCAGGCCGGGCCCCAGCTGTTCGACGATGACCAGCCTGCTTGGTTGCAGGCCGAGGCGGAGCTCCAGGAGGACGAGACGACTCGCTGTCCCACAGACGTGGTGGTCGGCCAGGAGCCACCTGCCTCGGCGACCGGCAAGATCAGCAGCGCCCTCGACTACGCCCTCGGCGCCGATCTCGACGACGAACGCTTGCCCACCGCCGAGGTGGTGTCTCCGAGCGGGAGCTGGGTCTCGGGGCATCCGCAGCGGCAGAGAGAGTGCCTACCGTGGCCCGAGGGCGCACGGCCACCCGAGCCCACAATCCTGGACGGCGCCCCGCGCCACACCGAGGGCGCCAGCGCCGAGGTGGCCTGGACCGGCGACCGAGCTGTCGACGTCGCCTTCGATGAACCCACCGTGCCGCACACCTACGCCGAGGAGAGCGGATCCGATCGCGCAGCACGCCCAACACCCAACACCGACTCGGACGAGGAGACCCTCATCACCGCGAACGTGACCACCGGCTCCCACTCGGCGCTGTCTCGCTGCGATCGCAAGACCCGCATGGGCGGCCTCATGAGTGCCTGAAGGGCGCTCCGAGGCCATCTCCCTCACCGATCCGCAGGCTGCCACAGCTCGCCATCACCCGGTGCCAGCGTGCGTGTGCCGGCGTCGGCAGCCGCCCCCGTGAGCAGCTCGATCCCCCCGGGACCGTCGACCTCGACGCTGGCTTCTCCCAGGTTCAACAGAGCGACCGTGCCGTCCTCGAGCTCCCAGCGCGTAGGCACCACATCGTCGGCCAGGCTGGCCTCGACGATGGGGCCGCCGTCGAGCACCGAGACCGACCGCAACGGGTCCGTCGGCACCGACTGTCCTCCCAACAGCGCAGTGAGCGCCGGGTCGAGGGCCAGGGCGAGGCGTTCCTCGTCGAGGACGACCAGATCGTCACCCAACAGCCAGGTGCCCCCCGCCACGACACCGGAGACGAGGGCTCCGCGCACCTGTGCCTCGTCGAGGGGCTCGCGAATCACGAGCTGATCGGGGTCGATCCACCACCACCGGCCGTGGGTCCAGGCACGGGCCGCGGTCGCCCGGGCCTGCCAGCGGTAGAACCCCTGCTTGGGGTCTGGATCCGACTCGAAGGCGATGTCTGACCCGGTGCGGAAGGAGTCCGCGTAGCCCACGCTCGGCAACATGGGGGCACCACACGCCAGGATCCAGGCATCCCCCGCCGCGGCCCGCATCCGCTCCATGCCGCGGTGGTAAGCCTCCATCCCCGTGATCGCCTCGGCCCGCTCACCCTCCTGCGCCCCGGCGTAGAGGAAGTCGAGCTTGAGGTAGGTCCACCCCTCGGCCACCTTGTCGGCGATGAGCACCTCGAGCCAGTCGAGGACGGCGTCCTGGGAGGCATCGAGGATGGCGTAGTCACCCGTGCCCAGGTTGGTGAAGGTGATGTGCTCGCCGTCATCGTCGCGGACGAACCACTCGGGGTGGTCCGCGTAGGTGTCGGTGGTGGTGCTGACGTAGAAGGGCGCCATCCAGAGCCCCGGGGTCATGCCTGCTGCCTCGATGTCGGCGGCCAGGGCGGCCATGCCCGAGGGGAAGTCCTCGCCGGCGGTCCAGTCTCCCCAGGTGACCTGCCAGCCGTCGTCCACCTGGAACAGCTCCACCTCGCTGAGGCCGTCGAGATCGAGCTCTTCGAGGGCGTCGAGGTTGTGGCGAACGTCCTCCTCGGTGACCTCGCTGTAGTACTGGTACCAGGTGGCCCAGCCCACCGGCGGGGTGCCTCGCGGGGACTCGATGCCCGCGGCGACAGCCACCACCTCGGCGTAGGCATCGTGCAGTTCGATGGGGTCGGGGGCGAGGTCCAGCCAGACGGGATCCAGCTCGATGCTGGCCTCGTCCAGGGCGATGCGCTCGCCACGGGTGCCCCAGACGAGCTGCAGGAGCGCGTCGTCTACACCGAGGCTGAACTTCGTGCGCTCCGCCGAGCGGGCTCCGGCGAGGAGGCTCCCCCCACCGTGTCTGCCCAGCAGCCCCACCCACCACGAC
>JAERSX010000308.1 GCA_016845285.1 Deltaproteobacteria bacterium
GGCTTCCCCAGCGAGCTCACCATCCTGGTCGATGGCGAGCGCTGGGACGAGACGCCGGACTACACCGAGCAGGAAGAATGCGGCAGCGTCTGCGAGTCGGCGAGCCTGGTCCTCGAGTAGCGGCTGTGCCAGCTTGGACCAGACCGCCCGCGACCGAAGGCTACTGAGCGTTGAAGTAGTAGCGCACGTGGGCTGAGAAGCCGACGGGGTCCACCTCGACCACCGGGCTCAGGAACATCCCGGGCCGGTACTCGAAGACGAGATCGATGGGCACCGGGGTGAAATTGAACTCCACGCCCACGATCCCGCTCACCGCTGCGAAGTCGACCACGTCGCCGGCTCCGACGGAGGCACCCGCGCCCAGGTTCCAGCCGATGTCGAAGGGATCCTCGGATGTGAGGATCGGCATCTCGAGCAGGTAGTCGGCTCCCACGGCGAAGCCGCCGCCAGCGCTGGAGGTCCAGCCGCCCACGATGGCCTGCACCGCGTGCCCATCGGCCAGGTAGTACTTGCCGGAGACGCCGCTCACACCGAGCCCGCCACCGAGGCCGACCCCCAGGTTGCCGCCTCCGCGCACCGGACTGGTGGCGGACGCAGACAGCGGAAGCAACAGCGAGAGGCAGCAGAACAGAGTGCGGTTCATGCGGAGTCCGTCGGAGATGCGGGGGGGGTGAGGTCCGGCACCAGGTGAGGCTCGAGGAGCACCCGGAACACACTGCCCCGTCCGGGGCGACTGCGGAGGTGGATCTCGGCACCCATGGCCTCGACCAAGCGGCGCACGATGGCGAGGCCCAGGCCGGTGCCACCGGCCTTGCGGGCTCGGCCCTTGTCCACCCGGTAGAACCGCTCGAAGATCCGGTCGTGGTGGGCGGGATCGATGCCGAAGCCCACGTCGATCACCTCGAGGGCGACGCGGTCCCCGCGCATGCGGGTACGCACGGTGACGATGCCGTGTTCGTGGCTGTACTTGACGGCATTGCTCACCAGGTTGCCCACGATGTGGCCCAGCGCATCGCGGTTGCCCATGATCTCCCAGCGCTCGCTGACGAAGGTCTGGAAGGTGACCCCCTTGCCCTCGGCGACGGCCCGCTGCTTGTCGACGGCTTCGGCCACGATGCCGCTCAGGCGGGTGGGCTCGAGGGGGAGCTTGCCCTCGCGAGCATCGAGACGAGAGAGCTGGAGCAAGTCGTCGAAGAGATCGACCAGCCGCTTGGCGTTGCGCTGGATGACCTCGACCATGTCCACGTGGATGGGATCGAGCTGCTCCCTGTCGTCGAGCAGCGTCTCGGCGTAGCCGGCGATGGCGGTGGCAGGGGTCCGCAGCTCGTGGGACACATTGCCCACGAATTCGATGCGGTGACGCTCGGCCTGCTTGAGGCGCGTGACGTCCTGGAGGATGGCCAGGCGCCCACCTTCCCCGTCGAGGGAGACGACGCGCACCAACAGATCGCGATGCCCGCTGCGCACGGCCAGCTCCACCTCGTCGTGACGCTCCGGACGCAGGGCGTCGGCCAGCTCGGGAATGGGCACGGCCTCGAGTGGGGTACGCCCCACGGGCTTGGGGACCAGCGGCACCATGTGGCGGACGATGGGGTTGATGGCACGCAAGCGCCCGGTGGCGTCGGTCACCAGCACCCCATTGGGGCTGCGGGCGATGAGCACCTGGGCCAGCGAGCGACCCGGAGCGTCGTGTCCGGACTGCACCGTCTAGGGCTCCGAGCGAAAGCGGTAGCCAGCGCCGCGCACCGTCTCCACATAGTCGGCGGCGCCGTCGAGCTTCTGGCGCAGTCGCTTGACGTGGGTGTCGACGGTGCGTGTGTTGAGTGTCGGGGGAAGCTCCCAGACCTCCTGCAGCAGCTCACCACGCGTACAGAGCTGACCGCGGTGCTCGAGAAGCCAGCTCAGGAGACGAAACTCCGTCGCGGTGAGCTCGAGCTCCTTGCCATCCACGAAGGCGCGGTAGGCAGAGAGGTCGACCCGCACGGGGCCGCAGACCATCTCGGAGACCTGCGCCGGCTCGCGGTCCTGATCCCGCTGCACCCGACGGACGGCGGCCTTGACCCGAAGCACCAGCTCCTTGGGGCTGAAGGGCTTGGTGACGTAGTCGTCGGCGCCCACCATGAAGCCCTCGATGCGATCGGCCTCTTGAGAACGCGCCGTCAACATGATCACGTAGACCGCGTTGAGCTCAGGATCGGCGCGCAGGGCGGCGCAGACATCGGTTCCAGAGAGCTTGGGCATGTTGAGGTCGAGGAGCACCACCTTCGGACGGACCCGGCGGGCCTGCTGCAGTGCCTCTTCTCCGTCGGCGGCCTCGTGGACATCGAAGCCTTCACGCCGAAGGTGGAGGACCACCAGCCTCCGGATGTCGTCCTCGTCTTCGACGACCAGGATGGGAATGGATGGGCTCATGGGTGCCTCACCTGTCTCGGTTGTGCACCAAGTCTACTCCCGCGCGGCGTCACCGGCGGAGTCCGATGCCCCAACGCGACCACCCGCGGCCACGAACAGCAGCCCGCCCACCGCGGCACGCCCGAGCTCGCCGGTCCAGCGGAGCACCGCCACCGCCACCGCGGTCGCCTCGTCCGCACCCCACGGCGCGAGCACATGCACGAACACCCCCTCGCGCACCCCGATCCCGCTCACGGTGACAGGCAAGGAGATGAGGGTGTCGGCGGCGGGAATGACCGCGAGCACGTCGGGGTAGCTCATGCCCAGGCCGTAGGCGCGCACCAGCACCCAGACGACCAAGCCATTGATGAGGGCGAAGGGCACGGCGAGCAGGCCGGCCAGCACCAAGCGTCGAGGTTGGCGTCGCACCTGCTCGAAGGCAGCCACGACATCGTGGGCGAAGCGCCCCAGCGCCCCCGGCAGGACCGACGCGAGGCGCCCGCCAGAGCGTACGGCCACCACCGCGAGCCCCATCACCGCGATGAAGAGCCCAGCGAAGACGGCGGCGACACCGGCGAGGAGGGGATCGTGCGACGGCAACCCCCACGCCAGGCCGAAGAGCAGGAGCGCGGTCCAGGGGAGCAGCTCCAAGAGTCGGGCCAGGAGCAGGGCCGCCACCGGGAGATCCGTGCGCCCGACGAGGGGGCGCAGGAAGCCCAGCTTCGCGAACTCGGTGCCCCCCGTGGGCAGCACAAGGCCGAAGAAGCTGGCCTTCAGCATGGCCGCGTGGAAGCGGTGGAGCGGTGGCATGGGCCCGGCCGCACCCATGAGGATGCGCAGGCGCAGGGCATGGATCCCACTGTTGAAGAGCAGCAGCAGGGCGGGCACCGCCAACACCCAACCCGGCGCATCCCCCACCCGCGACAGCGCATCTCGGGGGTCGACCTGCCGCAGCAGCAGCCACACCGCCAGCCCGGTCAGGCCGAGCCGAACCGCGAGACCAAGCAGCCGTCGCCCCCGGCTGCGGGGAGCAGGCCCCGAGGGGGGCACAGCAGTCGATGCGTGCGGCGTGTCCACGTGCCTGACTATGCTCGGCGCGACATGCACGCGATCCGGCCCTCCCATCTCCTGCTCCTGACCCTGGCGTCCACCCTGGGGGCCTGTCCATCGAGCCCCGACACCGAGGTGGCCCAAGGCCTTGCTTACTCCGAGGCCCTCGCCGCGGTGGCAGCGCACCCGGAGCAGGCCGCCACCGCGTGCGCCCCTGTCACCGATCCCGAGCTCCACGCCGACTGCATCACCGCTGCGGTGGAGCGGCTCGGTGATGCCGAGCTGGGTGGCCTCCTCTGCGCATCGCTGCCGGACGGCCCCGGTCGGGACGAGTGCGTGTTCCAGCTGGCCGAGGCCAGCGGACAGCCGCAGCTCTGCCAAGGAGCTGGTCGCTACGCCGACGACTGCAAGCTCCACCTCTGGACCGCCACCCTGCTTCGGGAGCTGCCGCGCGATGCCCGCCCTGCCGAGGCGGAAGGGTTGGTGCCACCGCTGCTCGAAGGACACGCCTTCGAAGCGGGAGATGGTCGCCCCTGGGTCGCCGTGTATCGCATGCTCATGGGAGTTCGTCGGCCATTCGATCGCGGCCTCTGCGACGAGATCTCCCCTGCGTAGAGACGACAGATCTTCCGTGACGCG
>JAERSX010000309.1 GCA_016845285.1 Deltaproteobacteria bacterium
TCGCCATCGATCCGGCCGCCAAGGGTCTGACTGCGCCCGAGGGTGACGGCGGCCCCCTCTCCGACCCGGTCGAAGGCCAGCAGTGACACGCTTCGGCTTCGCAGCACTGTTCGCGGGTGCCCTCGCCTGGGCCTCTTCGGCTGAGGCTGTGGTCCTCGATCGCATCGCCGCCGTCGTGGGCGACGAGGTGATCACCTTGTCTGAGGTCTACTCGCTGGGCTCCGACTTCATCGAGGAGGCGGCCGCCAGCGGGCCTGAGTCGAGACGCTCGGCGGAGCTCGACGTCCTCGATGCCCTCATCCAGCGGCGGCTCATCTCGCAGGAGATCAACCGCTTGGGTCTCGACGTCACCGACGTGGAGCTCGACCGAGCCATCGACGACATCGCCTCGCGCAACGGCTTCACCCGTGAGCAGCTGCGCGTCGAGGTCGAGCGGAGCGGGTTGCCATGGGCCCAGTACCGCGAAGAGCTGCAGGAAAACCTGAGGCAGATGAAGTTCAACCAGACGGTGGTGCAGCCTCGCATCACGGTCAACGAGGACGAACTTCTCGACGCCTACAAGCGCCTCGTTCGGAGCGCCGAGCTCCCGCGCATCGGTACGCTGGGCGCCATCTTCATCGAGGTGCCGCCTGGGGCTGAAGAGGCCGTGGCGGTCGAGGCCTTCGAGCGTGCTGCGGCCGCGGTGGCGCGGGTTCGTGGCGGTGAGTCCTTCGCGACGGTGGCTGCCGAAGTGGACGAGAGCATCTACGGCGCGAACGGTGGCGAGATGGGCACCTACAACGAGGGTGAGCTCGTCGCCGAGCTCGACGGCCCCGCTTTCGCGCAAGACGCAGGCGGAACCACCGATCCCATCGTGATGCCTGGTGGTGTCTGGGTGCTGCACGTCTTCGAGATGCAGCGCAAGGACGCCCCCACCTTCGAGGCCATGCGCGAGGACGTGCTCCAGCAGGTCTACGCCGGGCGCATCGACGAAGAGACCGAGGTGTGGACCCGTCAGACCCGGCGGCGCACCGCCATCGACGTCAAGCTCGAGGCGCCTCCCGCGCCGTTCCGGTGAACGTGCCGCTGCTGCTGAGCCCTGGCATGGGGATCGGCCCCGAGGTCACGCTGCGCGCCCTGGCGCTCGATGGGCACGATGATGTGGTGCTGGTCGGCCGTGTCGCGGCCATCGAGGAGGCCAATGCCGACGTGGGGCTGCCGCTCCGGAGGGTGGACGAGCCCACCGTTGTGCCAGGAGCCCTCGCGGTCCATGAGCCAGATGCTGGTGTCGAGCCCGTGGAGGTCGCTGCGGTGCGTCTCGCTGCGGAGCGCTGTCTGGCCGGGACGGCCGCAGCGCTGGTGACGGGCCCGATCCACAAGCGACGGCTGGTCGACCAGGGCTTCGCATTTCGAGGTCACACCGACTTCCTCGGCTCCTTGTGCGGTGTCTCCGAGCCGGTGATGGCCTTCGTGGGTGGGGAGCTGCGCGTGGCGCTGGTCACCCACCACATTCCGCTCATGTCGGTGGGTGCTGCGTTGACCCCAGCGGTCATCGAAGGAGTGGTCCACACTGCTGCGGCGGCCCTGGAGCGTGACCTCGGCCTTCGAGCGCCACGCATCGCGGTGTGTGGTCTCAACCCCCACGCTGGCGAGCAGGGCCTGCTGGGTCGCGAGGAGCTCGAGTGCATCGGCCCAGCCTGTGAGCGCTTACGCCGCGGCGGTCTCGACGTGGTGGGCCCCGTGTCAGCCGAGACGGCGTTCCTCGATGCGCGGGCTGGGCGGGTTGCGCTGGTGGTGGCGATGTACCACGACCAGGGTCTGGCTCCGCTCAAGGCCGTGGACTTCGGCCGCAGCGTGAACTGGACCCTCGGCCTGCCCATCGTGCGCACCAGCGTCGACCATGGCACGGCCGATGACCTCGTGGGAACCGGCCTCGCCGACCCCTCGAGCATGCGCGCTGCCTTGCGCCTCGCGCGGCAGGTGATCAGTCGGCGGCATCCGCCTCGCTGAGCAGGACCTCGCACACAGGGAGGCTCTCTTCGGCCGCGAAGAGGGTCACGTCGGCCCCCCAGGTCCGGCAGTCGGCTTCGGTGTTGCCCTGGGGACCGAGCACCACGAGCAGGAAGCTCAGGGCATCGGCCTCCGCGCAGCGCCAGGCGGTGCTGCTGCCACCGTTTGCCTCCTGCCAGGAGGTGGCCACGTCGAGCTCCAGGCTGAGGCGGTCCCAGGCACCGTCTGCATCCGCCTCGTCGCTGTAGATGCGGTGTTCTTCCAGGCGGCTGCCGTCCTTGGTCATCCACAGCCAGCCGCCGCCCGTCCAGGCCTCGGTCTCGACCTCGAAGGTCCACTCGGCGTCTTCCACCGAGCAGTCCCATGCCAGCGAGGTGATGGTGGGCATGCCCGTCTGGAAGGGGCCGGTCTCCGCGGGGGGAAGCCCGTCGGGCACACATCCCAGCCCGGCCGCTGCCAACAGCAGGGCCCAGCGCTCAGGGTTCGACATCCCACGCCTCGCACCCGAGGGGAGTCTCGGCCCCCCAGGCCACGCAGTGGGCGCTGGTCGTGCTGTTCGATGCATAGACCCGCACCGCCCACGCCATGGAGGCGTCGGTCCAGGCCTCACGACAGGGGAACAGGGTGCTGACACCCGTCTCGAACTGATCCTCACAGGCTCGAAGGCTGCTGCATGAGGACGTGTCGGCAATGGCCAGCTCCGCGTAGCGG
>JAERSX010000310.1 GCA_016845285.1 Deltaproteobacteria bacterium
ACAGAGAGCTGCTGCCCCCGACGAGATCGCCAGCGACGAGCAGGTGGGCCGCTCCAGCTGCGTTGGCGCCCTCGATGAGGTCGGGAAAGACGGCCCAGTTGATGGAGTCGCCGTCCCCTTCGGTCTGGGTATCGCCCACCACTGCGAAGCTGAAGGACTGGGCGAGTGCTGCGGAAGTGAAGAGGTACAGGAGCATGCGACAGCGTAGCGCTCGGCGGAGGTGCCCGGTACGTTGACGCTGATGCGCCTCTTCTCTGTCGTGTGGGCTGTGGCCGCCCTGGGCTGTTCGGATCAGCGGTTTACCGACCTCGTCGACCAGGATCGGGTCCTCGAGGAGATCCTCGTCGACCCGCCAGGTTTGACCTTCGATGCCCTCGAGCCGGGCGAGACCGAGGTGCGTTTCATCACCGTGCGCAACGTGGGCACGACGACGCTGCAGCTCGACGGGCCACCCCTGCTCGAGGGCAGCGCCTTCAGCTTGCTCGACCCCTACGAGGCCATGAGCCTCGACCCTGGGGAGTCGGTCTCCTTCGAGGTGGCCTTCAGCCCCGTCAACATCGAGAACACCGGTCGGGTCACCATCGCCAGCAGTGCACCCGAAGAGGGGGGTGGGCCGGAGACCCGAGTCGTGCTCGAGGGCATGGGCCTCTTCCCCATGCTGCAGCTCAGCCCGGATCCCTTCGATCTCGGGACCGTGGCGGTGGGCTGCAGCGATGACGATGCCCTGTGGCTCGAGAGCGTGGGCACCGCGCCCGTGGTGGTGAGCGGGGCGAGCGCGGTGGGATCGGCCTTCTCGCTGGATGCCTCCCCCTCGCTGAGCCTCGAGCCCGGCGAGGTGAGCAGCCTGCCGGTCTGGTTCGGTCCCATGGCGCTCGGCGAGCACACGGGCACGCTGCACGTGGCCAGCGACGACCCGGTGGGGGTCCGCCAGGTGGACCTGACCGGGACGGGCTCCGAGGTCTTCATGGTGGGTGACGAGGGCGTGGTGTTCGAGAACGCCATGGTGGGCTGTGAGACCACCGAGGACGTGACCCTGCAGTACCTGGGCTGCGACGAGCTCGTCCTGACCGGGATCGAGCTCGTGGACGGGCCCTTCAGCCTGGCCGAAGAGCTCGACCTGCCCTGGGTCCTGGACGGCGGCGAAGAGCGGGTGATCCCCATGGTGTTCACCCCCGAGGATGCCGGAGAGGTCGCAGCCACCCTGCGTCTGTACCTCGAGGGCGAGGACACCATGGACGTGGATCTGGTGGGCGTTGGTCGCCCGCCGACAGTCTCCTTCGACGAAGAGGAGCTGGTCTTCGACGCGACCCTCCTCGGTTGCGAGGACAACCAGGAGGCCGTGGTCCGAAACCCCTTCGACTGCCCGGTGACCATCACCGACTTCACCCTGGGCAGCGCGGTCTTCGCCCTGTCACCGGAGCCGGAGACGCCTGTCGTGCTCGACCCCGGCGGACGGGTGGACGTGCCCCTGACCTACATTCCGGACGACTTCGACCTCCACCGAAACGAGCTCACGGTGGCTGTGGAGGGCGCCGAGGACAAGGCACGTCTGCCCCTGGCTGGCGAGGCCCTGGAGACGGATCACAACGTCGACACCTTCGCCTTCGATGGCGAGTTCGACGCCGTGGACGTGCTCTTCTGGGTGGACCAGTCGGGGTCCATGGAGGAGGAGCAGACCGATCTGAGCCTCCAGGCGGATGGCTACATGGCCATCCTGGAGACTTCGGGCGTCGACTGGCAGCTCGGGGTGGCCACCGACGACGACGGCTGCCTCAACACGGGCATCATCACCGCCGACAGCGTCGACCCAGGCGGCAGCTTCTCCTCCGGTGTCGTCGGCCCGAGTGGAGACTGGGACGAGGCGGGGCTGTCGGTGGCCGACGCGGCCTTCGCGGCGAGCCAGGGCGGCTGCAACGACGGCCTGCTGCGCGAGGATGCGGTCACCCGCCTCGTGGTGGTGACCGACGAGCTGGAGCAGTCCTCTCAGAGCTGGTCGGCACTGTTGAGCGACCTGCAGGCTGCGTCGAACGAGCTGGTGGTGTCGGCTGTGGCCGGCGACTACCCGCACGGCTGTCCGGGCGCGGAGGCAGGCTCCGGCTACTACGAGGCCGTCACGGCCACGGGTGGCTTCTACCTGAGCATCTGCGACGGAGACTGGAGCGCGCACGCCGCAGCGCTCGCGAGCCAGGCCGACGGAATCGTGGGCGACACCTACGTGCTGTCCCGCACCCCCATCCCCGAGACCCTCGTGGTGGAACACAACGCCGCTCCTTTCTCGGCGTGGTCCTACGACGCGGCGGCCAACGCGGTGGTCATCGACGACCCGGCCGACTTCAGCAACGGCGACTTCCTCACGGCCGACTACACCATCGCCGAGACCTGCGACTGAGCGAGCGCCGGGAGTGAGCTGCGGTCTCCCCTCCGCGATGGCTCAGCCGTCGGACGCCGTGCGCTGCACGAAGAGGGCGGACACGCCGATGCGCAGCTGGCCCGATCCGGTTCGACGCTCGACGAGGTCGAACGCGTGCACGATGCTCGCGGACTCCAGCTGACGCCGTGCCCGGTGCACCTGGAGGTAGACCTGGCTCGACCCGAGGCCGAGCATCCGGCACAGGTCGTCCTGGTACACCCAGCCCTGCTCGGCGGGTGGCACATCGTCTCGGGCTGCGTCCTTCAGCCGTTCTCGCGCCAGCGTCAGCAGCAGGTAGTGGTGACTGCGGGTCTTGAGGGGGGTGCGTCGCTCGCCGTGCTCGACGACGATGGTGACCTCCTCTTCGTCGCTGCTGACCGTGAAGCGGAGGCGGATCTCCGAGAGGCCCAGCTGGCGGTCTTGGTCCTCCTGCGTCCGCTGCGGTGTGCCTGGCAGGAACAGTCGCCACACGGTCCCGCCGACCACGACCTGCTCGCGGTGGCTGACGGGGCGGACGCCGTCGGACATCTCGAAGACCCATCGCCCGGTGTTGCGCCGGTAGACGGTCGCGATGGGCTCGTCGGGCGTGGGGATCCCCAGGTAGTCGCTGCCCATCAAGGTGGCCCCGCCCGAGCTCCGGGCCAGCAGCGGCGGGGGACCGAGGCGATGAACCTTCCAGGTCTCGGCCGGGGTGCCGAGCACCAGGACATCGCCCTCGGAGAGGACCTGAGCCTCCCCGGGCGTCGCAGGTCGTCCGTTGATGGAGGACCCGTTGCGACTCCCGAGATCCTCGAAGCGCCACCCCTCGTCGTCAAAGGCCATGCGTGCGTGGTGTTGGCTGACGCGGGAATCGGGAAGGACGAGGTCGCACGCATCGTCGCGGCCGAGGAGGGACGGGGTGCCAGCGACGAAGCGCTCCCCATCTCGCACCCGAAGCAGCATCGCCATGCGCGCTTCCTCCCGTCCGACGGGGGGGATGGCCGCCGACGCGCACCACGGTAGCACGGGCCCGTCAGTCCTCCGGGTCGGTCAGATGGGCCATGGCTTCCACGATGGGAAGGCCCCCCTCGGGGTCGGGCCAGAGGGTGTGGAAGGCCTCGATGGCCTTCTTCGAACGCGCAGAGTCGCCCGCCTCCGCGGCGTCCGTGGCCAGCAGCTGGTGCACCTCTGCCATGTAGATCCCACGCTCCAGATCACGGCCGCGACACGCGCCGGACCGGATCGCCGTGGCGGCCTCGGTCAAGGCGTCCAGGTCGTCGCGAGCCGAGGCCACGCGGGCGTCGATCCAGTGCGCCGAGCAGCGCCCCGAGAGGGCTGGACGATGGATCGTCCTGCTG
>JAERSX010000311.1 GCA_016845285.1 Deltaproteobacteria bacterium
GCGGTGCATGGCGGCACCAGCGGCTTCGACTTCGTGGTCACCGGCATATCCGACGTGGACGGCGACGGGCTTCGCGCCTCGTACACGGCCACGAAGTCGCTCAACGCGTACCTGACCACCTTCGACGGTGAATTCTGACCCGAGGCCGGCCCGCTCGGTGCCTGGCTACATCATGTCCATGATGACGGTGGCTCCCATGATGCTGAGCGCCCACGAGACGATGACCGCGAGCAGGCAGTCCAACACGCTCTTGGCGGAGGTCCACTGCCGTACCAGGTAGAGGAGCAGCAGGAAGGAGCAGATGCTGCCCGTGGGGGGCAGCAAGGCTGCGAGGTTGCACACCAGCGCGGCCATCAAGAGCGATGCCGGCGAGCCTGTCTCACCCGAGAGCTGGACACCGATCCAGAGGATCAGCCCCGTGAAGGTAGAGCCCAGCAATAGGGTGATGAGAGTGAAGACGACGCCCATGGAAGGATCCGTGGTTCGACCTGGAGTAAGGCCCGATGACGGGGATTTTTCGCTCGCCTTTTCAGGGTATCCACTGAAAACTCGATGGTCATGCTAGAGGAGGTTGTGCACCTGGTCGTCATCAGCGATGCCCACCTCCTCGGCCCCGAAGATCCGGAGCAAATCGACCTATGTGACTTTCTTGCGACGGTGAATTGCGACCGTCTTGTGCTGCTCGGTGATGTGTTTCACGCGGGTTGGACCTGGGAGGGGGGACACCCCGATCACGCCCCTTTTTTCTTGGCTGTCGAGGGGGTGCTCGAGCGAGGAATCGACGTGCACTGGATGGCGGGCAACCACGACTTCGGCGTGCGCCCACCGGAGGGCGTGACCCTTCGGAAGACCCATGTCGTCGTCTGCAACGGGCTGCGATTTCTCCTCGCTCACGGCGACGAGCCCGACACCGCTGTCGGCTACCGCGCCCTGAGCACGGTCCTGCGCAGCCGACCCTTCGGCGCCCTCATAGATGGGCTCGGCCCGGAGCGCGGCATGGCCCTGCTGCGCCGACTCGCCGGACCGCGCCATCCCGTGGACGCGCCGGCCCCCGAGGAGCTCGTGGCGGCCCAGCGGGCCTGGGCGGCCCAACGCCTCGAAGACCCCGACCTCGACGGGGTGATCATGGGACACAGCCATGTGCTGGGGGAGGTGGACCTGCCTGGCGGCACCCTGTGGCACACGGGCGCCTGGTACGGCCTGCGGAGCTGGCTCGAGGTGGTCGACGGCGTGGTCCGCCTCCACGCACGAGGCACCTGAGCGCGAGCCAGGCCCGTGGGAGGTTTTTTGTCGTGGCCTGTCGTCGATTCTGTCTTGGGCGGCGCGTGCTGCATCGGTGCCTGTGAGCCCCGGAGAGACCATGGCCCGTTCCCCTGTGTTCTGCAGCCTGCTGCTCCACGCTGGCCTGTCGGGAGACCGGATGGGGGTGGTTGGCCATCCTGTGCGAACCTGCCGGCATGTGGCGGCACCCCCTGTTCCTGGCAACTCTCCTCTCCTTCGCCTGCACCGGCGACCCTGGAGCGGGTGACCTGGACGAGGTGGGGGAGAGGCCGATGGGTGAGGGTGACACCGGCGGGGTGTCCGGGGCCACGTCGAGTCTGATCCTGCCCACCCTGGGCCTCGACGCCAGCCAGCTCGCCATCGTGGTCAACAGCGACGACCCTCTCTCCGCCGACATCGCCGCCGCCTATGCCGAGGCTCGCGGCATCCACGCCGATCGCATCCATGCCTACGCCCTCGGCACCGAGGCCCTCCTCGACGAGGACGACTTCCACGGGGTCTTCGCCAGCCTCGACGCCGCACTCGACCCCGAGGTCCAGGCGCTGCTCCTCACCTTCACCACGCCCTACCGGGTCTCCTGCATGGGTGCTTCGGCGGCCTTTGGACTCGGCTTCGACGAGGCCTTCTGCAGCGAGACCACCTGCGCTACCACGCAGCCGAGCGACTACTTCGACTCCGAGAGCGTGCTCCCCTTCGACGATCACGGCGTGCGTCCCACCATGATGCTCTCGGCCGACACCCTCCCCGAGGCCGAGGAGATCATCGCTCGGGGACTGGCCGCCGACGACACGAATCCGCCGGGGGACGGCTGGTTCATCCGCACCACCGACTCGGCCCGGAGCGTCCGCTACAGCGACTTCGCTCGCACCGCACAGAGCTTCGAGCCGGACTCGCTCACGCTGACCTACGTGGACAACGCGGATGGCAGCGGCAGCAACCTGCTCACCGACACCGACGACATCATGTTCTACCTGACCGGCCTGACGGCGGTCGACGACATCGACACCAACAGCTTCCGACCTGGGGCCCTGGCCGATCACCTCACCAGCTACGGCGGTGTGCTGAGTGACTCCAACAGCCAGATGCCCATCACGGCTTGGCTGGAGGGTGGGGCCACGGCCAGCTACGGCACCGCCGTGGAGCCCTGCAACTTCACCCAGAAGTTCCCCGAGGCCGAGGTGTTGGTGAGCCGCTACTTTCGTGGCGCCACCGCCGTCGAGGCCTACTGGAAGTCGGTGCACTGGCCGGGCGAGGGCAACTTCGTGGGCGACCCCCTGGCACGGCCCTGGAGCCCGAGCTGGAGCTGGGACGACGGCGTGCTCACCGTGTCCACCACTCACATGGACACCCGCAGCGACTGGGCCATCGAGGGCGCCGACAGCGCGGACGGTCCCTGGGAGGTGGTGGACTCCCAGAGCCTGGGCGCGGACTGGGCGCGGGTGGACTTCGAGGTCCTCGATGCCTGGCAGGGCCAGTACCGGCTCGTCGAGCTCACGGACTGAGCTTGGAGCTGCAGCTTCAGGCGAGGAGCGCGGCTGCTGCCGGCACGAGGGCCGCGAGCTGGGCGCGTAGCTCGGGGGAGAGCAGGGCGGCGTAGCTGGACCTCAGCCCGCTGGGATCGGCGTCGGGCCCCTGGGCCAGCAGGGCGTCGAGCTCGCGGCACAGCTGCCCCAGGCCTGCGCGGTCGGGTCGCCAGGCGAAGGGCCCGCCCGATGGTGCATCGAGGCTGGAGGTGCGCAGCACCGTGCCATCGGCCGCCCAGCACACCAGGGCCCAGGGTGCGTGGACCTCGGGCCCGGCGGGGGTGGTGGGCACGACCAGGGCGGCGGTCAGGGTCCAGGCGCCGTCCCGGAGCACGGGCAGGGGCGGCAAGGGCACCGACTCGATGGACACGAAGCCACCGAGCTCTCCGCGATGGAGGCCGGCCAGCATCGCGGCCACGCCGGTCTTGGGGGCCCGGGCCTTGGCGCGGGCGGTGGCCGCCTCGGAGGCGCGCTGCAGGTCTGAGAGGTCGAAGGCCATCTGATCCCTCACACGGTGGCGGGGTTGCGGGCGGTGACCATGTAGTTGTCGTAGTCGCCCCAGGCCTCGACGAAGTCCTCGAGGGCGACCGCCCGCATGGCACCGTCGGGCCGGCCAGTGTCGTTCATGATCACCGAGTAGCCGCCGTCGGGATCGCGGTCGATGCCGGTGATCTGCACGGCATGGCCGTAGTTTCCAGGCTGGGCCACCACCTCGCCGGTGGTGACGTCGCGCAGGGGCTCCCAGATCTCCTGGGCGTTGAGCGCCACGACCACACCGTCGCCGCGGTGCAGTGCCTCGGCGAGGTCGTTGACGGTGGCGTCGGAGCGGCAGTCCGTCTCGAGGCCGTGGTCGGTGAGCACCACGTCCATGTCCTCCAGCGCGGTGCCCGACCAGGGGCTGTAGCAGCCGCGCTCCTCGAGATCGGGGCAGACATCGTCCTGGTCGATGCACTCGCCCGTCAGCGACTCGACCACACAGAGCTGGGCGTTGACCGCACAGGAGGGGCCCTCCTGGAGGCGCCACAGGCCTGCGTCCGCCACGGGGTCGCCCACACCGTCGAAGCAGGTGGGATCCCACTCGTGCTCGTAGGTCTCGCACTCGCCGAACCACCCCGACCAGAAGTCGTCGAAGGAGAGGAAGTCGCTGTCGGTGGCGCTGATCTCCGATGAGGACAGGCCGAGCTCGGGGCCGACGAGCTCGGTGTCGGCGGCGTCCAAGAGGGCGTCGGGGCTCCAGCCCTGGGCCTCTCCCACACCGGCCAGCGTGCGACCGGGGCTGGCGAGTCCGGCCGACGACGCGGTCTTGCCCACCTCTCGCGCAGCGCGCGACAGGCCTTCGCTGGCCTTCCGGATCAGCTCCGAGCCGGGCTTGGTGAAGTTGCTCACCGCCGTCTCCTTGGTCGTGCGAGGCGGGTCAGCCGGGCTGCGAGCCAGGCCCCGAAGGATGGTGCCAGGGTACCCCGCACTCCCGCAAGGGCGGCGTCTCACCAAGGCTCACGTCTGGCCGCCCTGCGCCCGCGTCAGGATGCGGACCATGGCCCTGGCGGCTGCCGTGCGGTCTGCACCGAGCTCGCCCCTGCAGCTCACCTCGTCGAGGAGCTGTCGGGCCAGGAGCTGCATCTGCAGGGCGTCCTCGCCGCTGGCGGTGGCTGCCACCAGGGGATGAGCCTGCAGCCGTGCGGCCAGACACCTCAGCCGGATGATGCTGTGGAGCTGACCCATGCCGCGCTCATCTCGGAGCCGACGCAGTGCCTCGGAGGCCTCGCTCCAGTCGGAGTCGTCGGCCAGGGCCAGGCCCAGCAGCGCGTGCTCCCAGGAGGTGTAGGCATCCCCGTCGGGCGACCGCGCCAGGGTCTCGGCTGCGAGGCGGATGGCCGCCGAGGAGGGGCGTGCCCAGTCTGTGCTCCAGGGGCCCTCGACCTCGGCGCTGAAGAGCCGGCGCTCCAGAGGGAGCAGGGCGTGGCCGAGGGCGTGCCCCTGGGCCCGGGCGTGGGTGGAGCGTGCCAGCTCGAGGAGCGCGGCGGGTTCCGAGGAGAGGGTGTGGAATGTGTCGAGGAGGTGGGCGGAGTGGGGATCCTCTCGCGCCGCGAGCAGGGCGCGGCCGAGGCCGAAGCGGAGGATCTCGGGGTCACCGCAGGCGGCGGTCAGCTGGGCATCCAGCCATGGCTGATCGGGGGCGGCGCCGCGGCCGACCAGGGCGTCGGTCCAGCGCTCCTCGAGGACGACGTACTGCGGAGCCACCCCGGTCACCGGGTCTCGCCGAGCCTCGTCGACCTTGACGGGGAGCTCGGAGACGTCGAAGCGACCGGACTTGATGGGCTGGCGCATGTAGGTGGCCTTGACGATGGCCTCGCCGGTGCGGAGCAGGCCGAGATCGGCCCAGCGGTCCTCGTCCAGCGAGAGGGCCTGGCCCATCTCCCGCATCTCCTCGTGATCCTCGAGGCGCATGGCGATCTTGGTGTTGGCGTTCTTGAGCACGCCCCGGGCCAGCATCGCCGGCGCCTGGTCCACCACCATCACGCCGATGCGCAGCTCTCGGCCTTCCTGCAGCAGCCGGACCACCCGAGTCAGCAGGGTGCGTCCGCCGTTGCTCTCGCCTCCTTCGAGCCGTCCTTCGTTCTCCCGCGAGAGCACGTTGTGGGCCTCCTCCACCACGACCAACCACCCGCGTGGTCGGCCGTCACGCTCGAGGGCCTGGAGCTGGTGGGCCCGCAGCCGCTCGAGGAGCAAGCTCAGCAGGAAGGCGGGCACGTCGATCTCGCTGGGCGGCAGGGCCTCCAGCTCGATGATCGTGTCTCGGTCGAAGATCTCCTCGACGGTGCGTCCGGCGCCCGCGCTGAAGATGTCCTGGAAGGTGGCGTCGAGGAAGAGTCGCGCGCGGGCCTCGAGAGCACCTCGGTAGTTGGCGCCCACCTCGGCCCCGTAGTCGAGCTCGGCGGCCACGCGGCGCACCTCGTGCACGAAGTCGATGACCGAGGGCACCCGGGCCGACTCGCCCGCCTTGGCCTCTCCGGACTCGATGTCCCAGCCACAGCGCAGGTAGGACTGCTCGACGGCCTGTCGCAGGTAGGGGCCGATCATGGCCTCGGTGGGCATGAGCTCGCCCAGGGCGTCGCTCAGCACGGAGACGTGGCGCTTGAGCGAGGTGCCCGGCTCGAAGTCGAAGGGGTTGAGGCGCAGGGGCCAGGCGGTGGCCTCGCCCAGCGTGTAGATGCGGGGGCTGGGACCGGCGAGGCGCTGGAACTCCTCGCGGTAGGTCCGCTTCGCCGTCTCGAAGACGATCACCCGCAGGTCCTCGCCGAGCACGTCGAGGGCTTCGAGGATCTTGAGGACCCGCCGGGTCTTTCCGGAGCCGGTGGTGCCGGCCACGAGCACGTGGCGGAAGAGGTCCTCGGCCGGCAGCTCGATGGCGCGACGGGCCCGCCCGCCCGTGCCGTCGAGGAAGGCGTCCTGGCCCAGCGAGACGAGGGTGCCCGAGCCACCGCCGGGGGGGGTGGCGTTGCGTCCCAGGAACACACTGCGC
>JAERSX010000312.1 GCA_016845285.1 Deltaproteobacteria bacterium
CGCCGACGTCGCACCGCTGACCGCCGCCCTCGACCGAGCCGGCGGGCGCGAGCTGACCTGGGTGGGCCGGAAGTCCTGTGACATCGCCTGCAGCTGGAAGGTCTACAACGACAACTACCTGGACGGGGGCGACCACGTCCCCCACCTGCACCCGAGCCTCGGTGCCCAGCTCGACCTCAGCAGCTACCGCACCGAGCTCTTCGAGCGCCTCAGCGTGCAGACCAGCGGCAGCGCCTCAGCCCAGGCACCCCACAGCAGCGTCGACCCCGCCGTCCGCATGGCAGGGGGCGCCATCTACGCCTTCGTCTACCCCAACCTCATGCTCAACCGCTACGGCCCGGTCCTCGACACCAACCTGGTGCTGCCCCTGGGCCCAGATCGCTGCCGGGTGGTCTTCGACTTCTTCTTCGAAGACCCCGACGATCACGACTTCATCGCCGAGTCCCGTGCCCAGTCCGACCTCACCCAGGACGAGGACATCGCCGTGAGCGAGCAGGTGCAGCGGGGCCTGGCCTCGGCCACCTACGACCGCGCCCCCTACGCCGCGCCCGAGATCGCCATCCACCACTTCCACCGGCTGCTGGCGCAGGACCTGCAGTCGGGCTGACGGCAGGGTCGCGGCCCCAGTCGCTGTTGGGGCTCCCGAGCTCGACACGGCTGCGTGCGTGCCGCTCGCGCGAACAGACTCGAACCGTTATCTACTCAATAGTAGATAAACATCCCAAGGAGTCCAGGTCATGATCCACGCCCTCCTCATGTCCGTCCTCGCAGGCTGTGCCACCTCCGAAGAGCCCGACCAGACCGAGATCCTCGAGGAGGACACCGCCGAAGACCCCCTCGCCGTCGAGCTCCTCGCCGAGCTGCTGGTCGGTCGCTTCGACTCCGGCGATCAGGCCGCAGACAACGGCGCCTACTACGACATCTCGCTGGTGATGTGCCCGGTCTCCCTGCCCGAGCTCGGCGAGACCGTGCTCTACGTGGAGCAGGCCCTGGCCGACACGCCCACCGAGCCCTACCGCCAGCGCCTGTACGTGCTGGAGTCTGGTGAGCCCGCCGAGGTCACGGCCATCAGCCGGGTCTTCGAGCTGCGGCGGGCGAACACCTATGTGTCGACCTGCGACGACCCCGAGTCCTTCGACGCCAGCGTGGACGCCGCCGTAGAGCTCGAGGGCTGCGACGTGTACCTGGACTGGGACGGCTCACGATTCTCGGGCGGCACCATCGAGGACCACTGCGGCACCGACTGGCAGGGAGCGGTCTACGCGACGAGCGACATCGCCCTCGACGAGACCACGCTCGAGAGCTGGGATCGTGGCTACAACAGCAACGACCAGCAGGTCTGGGGGGCCACGCAGGGGGCCTACGTGTTCACCCGGCGGAGCGCCATCGGCGCCTGGGACTGAGCCGGTCCGCCGAGACCCATGCCTCGCCGAGGGAGCGCACCTACCTCAGGTCGAGGCCTTCGATCACGAAGTCGTGGGCCGCATCGGTCTCCCAGACATCGAAGTAGGGAGAGTGCGTCGACACGGAGATGGAGCCCGCCTCGGTGTCCATGCGCATGAGCCGCAGCTTGCCTCGGCCGCCGAACTCCTCGGTCTGGTAGTTGGCGAAGATCTGCGCCACGAGGTGGCCGTCGTGGGCCTCCGAGACCAGGTGAGCCGCCGTGCCCGCGATGTAGTGCCCGTTGATCACCAGCACCACATTGGACGAGGGCCCCACCAGCTGCTCCCACAGCTCCCGGCCGTCGGGCCCCCGCTGGCCGCTGGGGAGCAGGTAGGCGTGGGTGGTCAGGATGGCCTTGCGGTCGGCATGGTCCTCCAACATCTGCGCGGCCCACTCGAGGCTCTGGGCCGATCGGGTCCACGACATGGACAGCACGATCCAGTCGACGCCACCAGCGCTGAAGAGGTAGGCGCTGTCGTCCATGGTGGCCGGGTCTGCGGTGTCGAGAAAGCCTGGCAAGGTGGACATGTACGAGCGCGGGAAGGCCGTGTTGAACAGGGTCGTGTCCCCCGCACCGTCCATGTCGTGGTTGCCCACGGCCAAGGCATAGGGCACCACCCCGTCCAGCTGCGACATGGCCGCCGTCGCCGCCTCCCACTCCGGTGCGCTGTTCTCGTGGGTGATGTCACCCTCTCCGAGCACGAAGCTGATCTGCTCGGTCTCGGCCTGCTCGACCACCCAGGCCACCATCTCATCGAGGATCACGGGGTAGTCCAGCGTGTAGTACTGGGTGTCCGGCACCGCGATCAGGGAGAACTCGGGAGACTGTTCGACGCCGCTGTCTGTCGAGGATGACGTGCCTGCTGACCGGTCCGAGCACGCAGCCAGCAGCAGCACGCAAGCAACGAGACGATGCACCATGACTCCCCGGAGCGCCCAAATCGTATCGGCTGCACGTTCGTCCACGCCGTCGTGGATCGTGGCTCCGCCGCTCAGTAGGCCAGATCGTAGAGATCGGACAGCGGCGTGGAGCGCCCCACGAAGTTGCCCTCCCAGCTCACTTCCCAGACGACGTTCCCGTCGGGATCGACCTCGCGAAGGCGAGGCTCGCTGCCGTAGTTGTGCAGCACATGCCCACTCGGCGTGAGGTCGGCCTCACCCATGGTGTCGCCGTAGACGCCCTCACCCTGGCCAAAGCTCTGCACCTCGACCAGGGTCTCCGTCTCCTCGTCCACGGTGTACTCGCGGAAGACGGTCTCGGTGCCGTCGTCGATGTCCTTGGACGACACCAGCAGCGTGCCACGCTCGGTGTAGTGGGGGCCGTGCTGCCACCAGAAGGCCGACTCGGCCGGCTCGAAGGCCCAGGCGTTCTCGCCCACATGACCGAAGGTACGGAGGGTCTCACCCGATGATGCGTCGATCTCGACGACGGTCTCCGAGACGTAGGACGAGTAGAGCAAGGTGTCGCGCTCGATGTCATAGGAGAGCGTGTTCGACCCACAGGCCATGGGCTCATCGGGCGCCTCGGCCGCCAGGAACTCGGCACAGCTCCAGAGCACCGCAGGCTCGTCCCCGGACTCCCACCGCTTGATCTTCTCGTCGGACTGGTTGGGGCTCAGCGCCCCCCAGACGATGCTGCCGTCGGGGTACTCGGCGAAGGGGTGGTGGGCCCGCGGAGTGGGGATGGTCTCGAGGATCGCGCCCGTCAGGTCCACACGATCGACCGTGGCCTCGACGCCTCCGTCGAAGATGGACCAGAAGGTGTTCTGGTCGATGAGGATCTGGGTTCCGTCGACCGAGAGCTGCGGCTGGAGGTTTGCCCGGCGTGAGTCGGCCGGCTTCGCCCACACGACCCGCCCAGCCCGATCGGTGATGAAGGTCCAGGTGCCGTCCACGCTGGCTTCGTTGCCACCACGAGCCGACACGAGCACCCACCCCATCTCGGGGTCCCACGCATCCGGGTCACCGGACACCTCGACGGCGACGGGCAAGCCCGCGGGCCCTGGCCCGGTGCTGGTGCTGCCAAGCTCCTCGGCACCATCGGCCCAGACCAGGCGCACGTCCACGGGCGTGTCGAAGGGTGCACCCAGCACGAGCTCTTCGGCCTCACCGGCCTCTCGTCGGGTGGGCGGGCTGGAGAGCCAGTCCTCGTCGACGCGGTACTCGAGCCAGGTCTCCAGGGGAGCGCCCTGGGTCCAGCTCACGCGCAGAAGCGACTCCATGTCGGCGTGTAC
>JAERSX010000313.1 GCA_016845285.1 Deltaproteobacteria bacterium
GGTTACCACGGGGGCGGACTCTACCTGTACTACCCCACCGTGGTCGACGTCTCCTACAACGACCTCGACGGAAACGTCGCGTCCACGACGGGTGGTGGCCTCTACATCTATGCGTCTGACGAGACGGAGGTGGTGGGCAACCGCTTCTGCCTCAACGAGGCAACCTATGGCGGCGGCGCCTACGATGGTGCCCCCTCTGCCGTGGATGAGTGGACCAACAACGCCTTCGTGGAAAACACCGCGAGCCAGGGCGGGGGCATCTACATCTACTACGCAGCCGGCACCGACCTCGCAAACAACGACTTCCTCGGTAACAGTGCGTCGAGTGGTGCCGGCATGTTCCACTATTACGCCTCGACAGACTTCTCGAACAACATCATCGCCTGGAACGACACCGGCTACGGCGCCTATGCCTACGACAGCACCACGGGCCGGGCCGCCGACTTCGAGTACAGCATCTGGTACGACAACGACCCCGGTCACGGGGGTGGCTACTACGACGTGGACACGTCCGACGATGGCAACCAGGAAGTCGATCCACTCTTCGTGTCGTACTCCATGGATGGAGACTGCAGCAACGACGATCTGAGCCTCGACGCCGCCTCGACAGGCATCGATGCGGGCAACCCCCGCATCACCGATGCCGATGGGTCCGACTCCGACATCGGCTCGGTAGGCGGCGAGTCGTCGCGTGCCACGGATGCCGACGGTGACGGCTACGATCTCACCCAGGACTGCGACGACGACGATGCATCGGTCTTCCCTGGCGCCGACGAGACCTGCAATGAGGTCGATGACGACTGCGACAGCATGGTCGACGAAGATGCCATCGATCAGACCACCTCCTACCGAGACGCCGACGGTGACGGCTACGGCAACCCTGCTCGGAGCCGCACCCAGTGTGGGGACGTGGGCGAGGGTTGGGTAGAGGACGCCACCGACTGCGACGACGACGACGCGGAGAGTCATCCGGACGCCGACGAGATCCTCGACGATGGCATCGACCAGGACTGCGATGGTGAGGACGCCACCAGCGGCGATGACGGCGGTGACGACGGCGGTGATGATGACGGCGGCGACGACGCCAGCTCGGACACGGCCGACGGTGGCGAAGACGGCGGCGGCAAGGACGACGGCGGCTGCGGCTGTAGCGGGGTGCCGGGACCGGTCGGGCTCGCCTTGCTTGTTCCACTGATGATCTTGATCGGCCTGCGCCGCGAGGAGGTGACGGCATGCTGATGCTCGCTGCCCTGGGCCTTCTGTCTCCCGCTTCGGCGGCCACCCTCACCGTCGACCCCGACCTCACCGATGCCTATGCGACGGTGGCCGAGGCCCTCGAGCGTGCCAACGACGGCGACACCATCGAGGTGGCGGCCGGCACCTACACCGACTGCCTCGAGATCTCCGAGCTGTCGGTGACCATCGAGGGCACGGGAGAAGACACCGTCCTCGACGGCGGTGGTGCCTGCGATCCGCTGGTGTGGATCGAAGACGGAGCCGTGGCTCTCGAGAGCCTGGCCCTCACCAACCTGGGGGAGCCAGCGCTGGAGGCTGAAGACAGCGACGTCGTCCTCGACGCCGTGGTCGTCCACGACTCCGGCGATGCGCAGTACTACTACGGTGGTGCGGCCATCAGCATCTGGGGTGGCTCGCTCACCGTCGACAGCAGCACGCTGAGAGACAACGCCGGCTACTACGGTGGTCACATCTATGCCTCGGATGGTGCCGAGCTCCTCATCGGCGGGAGCACCCTCTCTGGGGGGCTCGCCTACTACGGCGGCGGCATCTTCCTCGATGACTTCGCAGCCCTCGAGAGCACAGACAGTACCTACCAATCCAACACGACCTACTACTACGGTGGCGTCCTCTACATGGCAGGCCACAGCTCCGTGTCGTCGAATGACGACACCTGGCTGGAGAATTCTGCAGACACGTACTACTACGGTGGCGGTGGGGCAGCCTATATCACGGACTTCTCGAACTTCTCGGCAACTGGCAGCACGTTCGAGGGCCACGCAGCCATCTACGGTGGGGCCCTCTGGCTCGGCGGCTACGGGGCCATCGACCTCCGAGAGACCTCGTGGATGTCCAACTCGGCCACGGTGGGTGGAGCGGTCTATCTGTCCACCGCCACAGTGATGACCGATGTTGGTTCCGCATTCAGCCTCAACACCGGAGGGTCGGGCGGTGCGGTCTACCTCACCGGAGGCTCGCTCCTCAGCTTGGAGGGCAGCACCTTCGAGGACAACAGCAGCACCGGGTACGGCGGTGCGCTGTATGCGTACAGTGGCAGCGCCGTGGAGGCCGACGGCACGACCTTCCGAGCCAACAGTGCCGACTACGGCGGAGGCGCGGCCTACATCGGCTACGCAGACGAGGTCTCGGTCTTCGTCGATGCCATCGTCGAAGACAACGTGGCGGAGGGCAACTACGGTGGCGGAATCTACGCCAGCAGCGAGGCCCATCTCCGCATCGAGGGCGGCACCTTCAGCGGCAACAGCGCCTATTCCTACGGTGGCGCCATCTCGAGCTGGTACTACAGCGATCTGGACATCTCGGGTGCGACCTTCGCAGACAACACCATCGCCACGGCGAGCGGCGGCGCGGTGAGTTGGTATCCGTATCGACCCTCCGGCGACGAGATGGTCATCGAAGACTCTGTCTTCGAGGGCAACGAGGCAGGTGGCGGGGGCGGAGCCGTGCTCGCGTATTACGGCGAAAAGGCCGTCATCACCGGCTCCAGCTTCTCGAACAACCTGGCTGGTGCCGATCCTGTAGAGACGGCCTACACCTATGGCGGCGCACTCTACGCATCCTCTATGACCGAGATCGAGGTCAGCCACTCCAGCTTCTGCAACAACCTCGCGGGCTCGGGGGGGGCTGCCTACATCTACTACAACGCCGCCGACTCGTGGACGAACAACATCTTCGTCGAGAACGAGGGTTACCAGGGCGGAGCACTGCTCCACTACTACAACAGCAGCTCATCGGTGGTGAACAACACCTTCGTGGGGAACACCTCGCCCACCTACGGTGGCTCTCACTACGTGATCTACACGCCCGTCGAGCTGGTGAACAATGCCTTCGTCGACACCCTCGACGGTACCGGCGTCTACTACTACGACTACGACTCGCTCATCGACGGCGCTGTGGCCTACAACCTCTGGCACGCCAACGACTGGGACGACGGTGGCGGAGAGCTCTGGTTCACCGACGGCGACGACGGCAACGTCATCGACGAGCCTGGCTTCATCGACTGGAGCCTGGATGGTGACTGCACCAACGACGATCTGCGGCCTGGGTCCTACTCAGCTCTGCTCGATGCAGGAGATCCGGAGATCCTCGATGCGGATGGCACGGTGAGCGACATCGGTGCCTACGGAGGGCCTGGTGCGCAGGTCTGGGACTACGACGAGGACGGCTACGACCGTGGTGAGGACTGCGACGACTTCGACGCCGATGTCTTCCCGGGAGCCGACGAGACCTGCAACGAGGTCGACGACGACTGTGACGGCGAGATCGACGAAGATGCGGTCGATCTGCCCACCTGGTACACCGATGCCGACGGCGATGGCTTCGGCGACACGGACGGGGCCTTCGAGGCCTGTGGCCCAGGGGCCGACGGCAGCTCCGACGGCCAGGACTGCGACGACACAGACCCCATGATCTACCCGGGTGCCGAGGAGATCCTCGACGACGACATCGACCAGGACTGCGATGGCGAAGATGCTACGAGCGAGCCCGAGTCCCATGGTCCCGAGCTTGGCCAGCAGCAGGATGCGTGTGGTTGTAGCGCTCCGGCAGGCGTGACAGGGGTTGCCTGGGTGCTCGGTCTCTTGAGCTTGGCCAGGCGGCGTCGGAGCTGACCTTCCACATCACCCACCGGTGCGAGCATCGCTCGCCCGCGGGCGGCGGTCAGCCTGAGTCCTCACCACCGGAACGTTCGGGTCTCCCAGAACTGGTAGTCGCCGTAATCGTCCTCCACCTCGAGGCGAAGCTGGCCGGAGGACCACGTTCGGTCCCAACCATCACTCAGCTCGCTCCACTCGCCCTCCGAGTACCAGTACACGGTCTGGGTGCTGGTGTTCATTCCGTAGATTTTCGAACCTGAGTCGAGTGTCTCCTCTGCCCAGTCCGTCCAGCTGCAGTTGTCTGTTGCGCTGGCGACGTTCATCGTCCCTCCCACGTCGCAGTCTGGGCACCCTTCGGGGGCTTCCGACTGATAGTCCCAGACGTAGACGAGGGAGCAGTCGTTGTAGCCGGCTTCTTCGTAGGCGCTCGAGAACCAGTACCCAGCTTCTCCCGTGGCCGAGAGCTGGCTCTGACCACCAGGCTCGTCGGACTGCCCGTTGCAGTCTGCTTCCTCAGCGTCCTGACCCAGAACTCCCGACTGTACGTCGAAGGAGCCGGTCACCGTCACGCCACTGCCAGACAGCGAGACCTCGCCTGCGACCTCTGTGACGACCGTCTCGCCGGTAAAGTCTCCGGGCTCGTCGCCGCCGGACAGGTCGGTGAGGCGGATCCAACCGCTCTCGACGGCGAAGCTCGCCTCGTTGTTGTCGCTGACGCCCTCGCAGTCGTAGCTGATGACCGCTGCCGACGCGCCCTCACCGATCTCGTAGTACTGCTCGCCGCAGACGCCCATGATCATGATGTCGAGACCGCACTCGAACCCGGCGCCCTCGATGGACGACAGGTTCAGGTCGATGGTGCGCACCTCGGGTGCATCGTCGGGGTCGAACTCGAAGGTTGCGCCCAGCTCATGGTCCACGCAGTCAAGGGAAGCGGAGTCGCCGTCGGAGAAGACCATGTTCAGATCGGCGGTGCAGTCGCTCCCGCCACCACCGCTGCCGCCGCCGTCATCACCGCCGTCGTCTCCGCCGTCGTCTCCGC
>JAERSX010000314.1 GCA_016845285.1 Deltaproteobacteria bacterium
GGGGTAGAAGGCCTCGTAGTGCTCTGGGTAGGGCAAGGACTCATCGGCGCCCTCGATGTCTTCTTCGCCATGCGCCACGCTGGGGCTGCTGGTGTAGACCAGCTTGCCGATGCCGAGGCTGTCGCAGGCCTCCAGAACCCGGCGTGTGCCCACCACGTTGGGCTGGTAGAAGCTGTCCCAGCTGCCCCAGGAGCCCGGCCGGGCCGCCACGTGGAAGATGACCTCGCAGCCCTCCGCGGCGGCCTGGACCACGCCCTCTGCGCACATGTCCCCCTGGCGCACATCGACGCCGAGCTGCGCGAGATGGGGGTAGGCACCCCGGTTCAGGCTCACCACCTCGTCGCCTCGGGCCCGCAGCTTCTTGGCGATGGCCGTGCCGAGGAAGCCACCGCCACCGGTGATGAGCGCCTTCACGGGCGGGGCTGCTTGTCGGCCCAGCCGGAGAGCTGGGGCCGGTTGATCTTGGCGTTGTGGCGGATGTCGACCGGAAAGCCCGGGTGGACGAAGAAGGTGTGGATGTCGGCGGTGTGCGGGTGGGCTCCGCCGAGCGCCTTCAGCTCCTCGAACAGCGCGGCAGGTGGGGTGCCCGCGGCCGACGCCTCCAGCTCGACCACGATGGCGGCCTCGCGCACCTCGGCGTGCACACCCTCGCAGGCGCCAGCTCGCGTGAGGCGTGCCGACCAGGCGTCCGGGTGGGGCACCTCGACCTCCTGGCGAGATCCGCTGGTTGACAGGCCCACCAGGGCCGCCCGGTAGACCTTCGGATGCGCCGCGAAGACTGCCTCGGATGGCACCGAGAATCGCGGCCCCGTCGGCGTCTCCACCCGATGGGACTTGCGGCCACACATCCAGAGACGCCCCTGGTCGTCGAGGTAGCCGAGGTCGCCCATGCGGTGCCAGAAGCTGCCGTCCTCGGCGGGGATCTTGGCCTGTGTCGTGCTGGCCTCCCGGTTGTAGTAGCGAGGGCTCACACAGGGTCCGCGCACCACGATCTCGCCCAAGGTGCCGCGCGGCTGGAGCAGCTGGGCCGACCACCGCGCGATGGGGCGATCGTCTACGGCGATGATGCCGATCTGCACGTCGCCTACGGGCTCGCCGACACACACCCCCGCGCCCTGAGCCGTCTTGGCACCGGTCTCGCCGAGCACCGTGCGGCTGTCGACGCTGGCCACCGGAAGCGACTCCGTGGCGCCGTAGGGGGTCACCAGGACCGCGTCGTCGCCCAACAGCGAGAGCATGCGCTCCATGGTCGACGCCGGCACGGGTGCCCCGGCCGACACCACCCGCTTGAGCGTCGGCAGCCGGATCCCCTGAGCCTCACCGGCCCGGCTCACGGTGTTGAGGAGGGCGGGGCTGCCGAACATGTTGGTGACGCCGAAGTCTTCGATGGCAGCGAAGATCTTCTGTGGGTCCACCTCGGCGGGCTTGGTGAAGTCCATGTCGGGCACGACGGTGGTCATGCCGAAGGCCGGATCGAAGAGCGCGAAGAGCGGGAAGGTGGGCAGGTCCACCTCGCCGGGCTGGATGTCGTAGGCCTCACGGATGGCCTCCACCTGCGCGGCAAAGGTGCGGTGCTGGTAGACAGCGCCCTTGGGCACGCCGGTGCTCCCGCTGGTGAAGAGCACCGCCGCCGGGTCCTCGGCCTTGGTGTCGGCCATCTCGTAGGGGGCGCCCTCGAGGGCCGCCCGGCCGGCCGCCTTGACCTCCAGCAGGGTCTGTCCGCCCCACCAGAGCTTGCTCCCCACGGTGATGAGGGTGCGGACGCTGCCCTTGCCCCACCCCAGGATGGACCGTGCCGCGTGCGCCGCCGTGATGCCGATGAAGGCCTCTGGCTCGGCCTCGGCGAGGCAGATCTTGAGCGGCTTGAGCCCGATGCCCGGATCGACGATGACCGGCACCGCCCCGGCCTTGAAGATGCCGAACGTGAGCGCGAAGAACTCGAGGCTGGGCTTCACCATGAGCGCGGCGCGGGTGCCACGGCCCACCCCGGCGAGCTCGAGACCGCGCGCGATGACGTCGCTGTGCTGGTCGAGCTGGCGGTAGGTGTAGTGGGTGTAGGCGACCTTGCCGTGGGGGTCGATGCCGTGGGGGTACTTGATGGCCACCGCATAGGGCTGCTGCTGCGCCATCTCGACGAGGGCACGGGCGATGTTGACCGGACTTCCGTCCGGGAACCGGACCACCCAGCGCTCGGCGCCCACTGTCGGGGCGAGGGCCGACTGGGCATCGGCCACCGTGCTCACGTCGTCTCCGGGGGCGGCGCCACCGGGTGGGCATCCACGAAGGACCGCACCTCGGCGGCGATCTCCTCGGGCGCGTCCTCGAGCACGTAGTGGCCGCAGTCGGGGTAGCGAACCACGCGGGCGTGGGGGAAGCGCCGCTCCCACTCTTCGAGGAAGGCCAGGTCGAAGACGAAGTCCTTCTCGCCCCAGATGAGGAGCGTGGGCGTCTCGGAGAAGCGGTCCAGGCGCTCCGAGGTCTCCGACACGATGTCGAAGCCCGGGTCTCCTTGCCGCAGGGGAATGTCCTGGACGAAGCGAAGGGTGGCGATGCGCTCGGACCAGTTGGCGTACGGCGCGGTGTAGGCCGCTGCCAGGCTCTTGGACATGGGCTTGCGGGTCACGCAGGTGCGGGTGGCCCCCCAGGAGAAGGCGTTGAAGCCGCGCACCAGCAAGGCGCCCACCGGCGTGTTGCGCACGAGCCAGACGCTGGGCGGGAGCTTGAGCCCCTTGGGGTTGTGGAAGGCCGCGGTGTTGAGCATCACCAGACGCTTCACCCGCTCGGCATGGCGGGCCGCCCAGGCCATGCTGATCATCCCGCCCCAGTCGTGGGCGATGACGGTGACGTCGTCCAGACCGAGGTGATCGACGAGGCGGGTCAGGTCGTCGACCCGGCTCCCCAGCGTGTAGCTGTAGGCGTCGTCGCCGGGCTTGTCGGACAGGCCCATGCCGATGTGATCGGGCACGATCACCCGGTGATCGGTCGACAGCTCAGCCACGAGTCGCCGCCAGTACAGGGACCAGCTGGGGTTCCCGTGCACCATGATGACCGCCGGCCCGCTCCCCTCATCGAGGTAGTGGAGCTTGTGGCCGTCGAGATCCAGGTACTTGCCCTGGTATGGGTAATGTTCAGCGGGGACGGTCCGCATGGGCGTGACTCCTCGGCCCCCCTGGGTAACCGCGCCCCGGGATGACGGCGCCCCGACATACGGTGTCTGGTCTCACCGGGTAGCCTGAGCGTCGAGGAAGACTCCGATGTCCACCGACCCCACGACCCGCTCCACCGACACCGACGCCCACGCCCACGCATCCGTGGAGGCCGCCAACACGGCCTTGTACGCCGCCTTCGAGGCCCTCGACTTCCGTGCCATGGAGGCGCTGTGGGCCCACACGCCCGACGTGGTCTGCGTGCACCCGGGCTGGGAGCCGCTCTCGGGCTGGCCGGCTGTCCGCGAGTCCTGGCGCGCGATCATCGCGAACACCGGGTACATGCGCATCCGCCCGAGCGAGGTGGAGGTCCACATGGAAGGGCCCGTGGGACGGGTCCTCTGCATCGAGAACCTCTACACGATCATGGGCGCTCAGGCGGTCCACAGCCGGGTGGCCGCCACCAACGTCTTCCGCCACACCCCCGAGGGCTGGCGCCTGGTGCTCCACCACGGCTCGCCCATCAGCTCGGAAGCCGGCCAGATCCCCGAGACCGAGCCGGGCCTCAGCTGACGGCCTCCGAAGCGAGGCCTCACCCCAGGTCAGATGACCGCAAGAAGCCCGTGATCTGCGGGATGTCCGGGTGAGGCAGATCGGGTGCCGGCGAGTGGTCGGTGGCGAGGAAGACCGTGAGCGCGTCCGGGAAGCGCTCGCGGTAGAGGTTCACGTTGCGGGGCTCGTTGTCGAGAAAGAGCACCGGCTTGCCCAGCGTCACAGCCAGGACAGCAGCGTCAGCCTTGTAGGCGGTGTCGTCGCCCACCATTCCCGTCTTCATGATGAGCGTGTGCCGTGGTCTGTGAAGCGGAAAGCCGAAGTCGCGCAGGCTCCGCTCGGTGCCCAGACGCATCTCCTCGTGGCGGGCCGTGAGGTACGCGATGGCCAGGCCAGCGGCAGCGCAGGCACGCACCAGCGACGCCGCGCCAGGCATCGCTCGATCGTGGCGGCAGGCCTCGCTGCGGAAGAAGTGGCGAAACCAGTGCCCGCGGATCCGCCCGTAGTGCGCATCCACGAGCCCGGCGTCCACGCCCGCACGTGTCAGGGTGCTGCGAAGATCCCAGTCCCTGATGTGGTGGGCTTCGACCCGGTGCAGGCTGTGCCAGCCGGTCTGGCTCGCCAGCTCCTGAAGGATTCGGACCTGGCGATGGCGGTTGTCCACCAGGCACCCGTCCAGGTCGAAGACGCCGACGCCATCGGGGCCTGCGGCAGCAGCCACGGCTGCGATACGACCGAGTACCGCGTCCTGTTCGGAGCTGGTAGAGAGGGGCAAGTGGCCGGCAGGTGGGGTCATCATCACTCCACGGGCAGGCCTAGCACGTCGACCCGGGCCAGCCATCCAGGCCATGGCTGTGGTTAGGTCTCTTGGGGAGAATCTCCTTGGCGCGTAGTCCCACCAAGTCCACCGGCGCGGGGTCCGACCTCTCGGCGCCCTCGGTCGAGCAGGCGGCAACCCACCTACGAGCGGCGCTCGACGCGCTGGGCCTGGGGGACGATCCCGAGCTGGCCACGACCCCCGAGCGGGTCGCCGAGATGTTGTCCGGCTTCCGCGCCGATCAGCCCGCGCCTCGACCTGTGCCCATCCCGACCGAATCACGAGATCCCATCGTGATCCGCGGTCTGCCCTACCACTCACTGTGTGCCCACCACCTCTTGCCGTTCTTCGGCACCTGCGACATCGCCGTGCGGCCCGCCGGCAGCATCGTGGGCCTGGGCTGGTACGCCCGCATCCTCGACCACTTCAGCCGGCAGCCACAGCTCCAGGAGCGGCTCGCAGACCAGGTGGCCGGCGTCATCAGCACCGAGCTCGGCGCCGTCGGCGTGATCGTTCGTCTCGAGGCGCGGCAGCTCTGCGTCGAGATGCGAGGCGCCCGCAGCTCGGGCCGCTACACGGTCACGGCCCGTCGGGGTGAGGTCGACGGACGACTCGAGGGAGCCATCGCCGGATGATCGGAGAGCGCATCGGCGACTACGAGGTCGACGAGGAGATTGGCCGCGGCGGCTCCGGTGTCGTCTACCTCGCCCACGACGTCGAGAACGGCGGCGAGGTGGCACTGCGCGTGCTCCACGCGAAGCTGGGGGGAGATGCCCGGGTCCTCCATCGCCTCAACGAGGTGCGCGAGGCCTTGGCCACCGTCGCCCACCCCCACATCGTGCCCATGCGTGCAGTGCTCCATCACCGCCGCCGCACCGTCATCGTCAACCCCTACGTCCACGGCCTCGGGCTCGACCAGGTGCTCCGAAACGGCCCGCTCCTCGCCGCACCCGTGGCGCGGATCGCCTCCGAAGCCGTGGGAGCACTCCGCACGGCCCACGCCCACGGCATCCTGCACGGCGCCCTGGGTCCCAGCCGCATCAAGTGCGCCTCCCGGGGCATCGCCCTGGTCGAGATCGGGCTCGGAGAGGCCTTGCTCGCCACCCGTGGCCACACCATCCAGCGACCTCATCACTCCGACCCATACCGGGCACCCGAGGTCTTGCGTGGCGCACCCCCATCGGCCTCGGCCGACCTCTTCTCCCTGGGCGCCACGCTGTTGACCGCCCTGACAGGCTCAGGCCCCAATCCCGAAGAGGTCGATCCTGCCGAGGTCCTCGAAGAGGCGGGCGTCGACGCACCCGACTGGCTGGTGGCCCTGCTCCAGGGCCTCCTCCGGTGGGATCCAGCCGAGCGCATCGCCGATGCCGACGCTGCGGCCGCCCTCATCGAGGCGGCCGGGGTCTCGGTGCCCGGGGCGCTGGAGCGCGGAGACGCCGACGAGGAGCCAGACGCTCCGCGAAGCAGCGATCCCATCGACGTGAACGCCGTGTTCGCCCTGCGTCCGGGCGCCGACCGACCCCGCCTCCGCTCGCCGCGACGCACCGCGCCCGAGAAGCCCACCACCGCACCCGTCGTGAAGCGCCGACCCCGACGTCGACGCCCTCCCCCCGAGGCTGCGCCGGCGCAGCCCGTGCAGGTGGCCAACAG